>NZ_JARGEF010000411.1:0-3991 GCF_033794725.1 Streptomyces sp. ID05-39B
GGACGGGCGTATCTGCCCGGGGACCTGTGGAGCAACATCGAGGGGGCGCCCGGATATCTGGAGTACTGGGCGCGGTGGCGGACGGCCCGCGCGGACCGGATGTTCGTGCTGAACGTGCCGATGCTGGAGCGCACCGAGGAGCAACTGCCCGACGACGTCGTCCGGGAGGAGCTGCGCAGGGGGGCGCGCGGTGCGTACGACGCTCACTTCGCGGCGCTCGGGCGGCGGCTGGTGCGGCTCGGGGTGGCGGACAGTGTGCTGGTCGTCGGCTGGGAGATGAACGGGATCACCTACGGCCACCGCTGCGGGCCCGACCCCGGTGCCTGGAAGGCGTACTGGAAGCGGATCGTGGCGGCGATGCGGGTGGTGCCGGGGCAGCGGTTCCGGTTCGATTTCACGCCGAGCCGGGGGCGGGACGCCGTCCCGTGGACCGACTGCTACCCCGGCGACGCCCACGTCGACATCATCGGCATGGACGCCTACGACCAGCCCGAGGGCATGCCCTTCGAGGAGCAGGTCGCCGAGCCGTACGGGCTCGCGGCGCACGTGCGGTTCGCGGCGGAGCACGGCAAGCCGGTGTCGTACCCGGAGTGGGGGCTGTTCCGCAACGGCGACAACGCGGCGTACATGCGGGGCATGCTCGGCTGGTTCGCCCGGCAGCGGCCGCTGTACCAGACCATCACCGACTACTGTCCGCACGGCGTGTGGCGCTGCCGCGACAACCCGCGGGCGTCGGCCGTCTACCGGGCGACGGTGTCCCGGTAGCCGGGGGTCCCGGTGGACGCGGGTCCCGGTAGCCGCGGGTCCCTCCGGTACGACAGCGTCTTCCGGTACGGCAGCGTCCTCGTGACGGCAGGTCCGTTCGGTTGAACCGTCCGCGCGCCGTCCAACTCGCCGCCACCCCCGGTCCGATGATCCCAGGATGCGACGAGAAGACCACGCGCGCCTTCCGCGGATGTGTTTCGCTCCCGCGCGGAAGCTCCCGGGCTCCCTCCCCTCCGTCCCCTCCTTTCGCTCCCTCCGCACCCTCCTGGCGGCCGTACTGATCGCGGGCATGCTGGTGGCGCTCGCCGCGGTGCCCGCCGGGGCCGGGGCCGGCGGCGACGCGTTCCGCAAGGAGACCACGCGCGCCGTCCGGGCCCATGAGAAGGCCCGTGCCCACGTCGACCGGCTCCGCGCCGGCGACGCCCGCACCACCGAGGTCAGATCCGCCGAACGCCGCCGCAAGGCCATCCGGGCCGGGCTGTGGGACGCGCTGTGGTCGGTGGCCCGCGACGCCGGCGATCCCGTCGCCGTGGACCCGTCCGGCCGCGCCGGCCGCTGCCCGGCCGCCCGCACCCGCAGCCGCGCTCCCGAGGACCGCGACGGCGACTGGACGGCGCCGACCCGCCGCTACCGGCTCTCCGCCGGCTACGCCGCCCGCGGCTCCCGCTGGGCCCACCGCCACACCGGCCAGGACTTCGCCGTGCCCACCGGGACGCCCGTGTACGCCGTCGGCCCCGGCACCGTCCGCGCCACGACCTGCGGCGACGGCTTCGGCAACCAGGTCATCGTGCGCCACCCGGACGGCTACTTCACGCAGTACGCCCATCTGTCCCGCATCGACGTCCGCAAGGGCGGCCGGGTCGCGGCCGGACAGCGCCTCGGCCTCTCCGGCGCGACCGGCAACGTCACCGGCCCCCATCTCCACTTCGAGGTACGGATCACGCCGTACATGGGGTCCGCGGTGTCGCCCCTGCCGTGGCTGCGGAGGAAGTCGGTCGACATCGGCGGGTGACGGGCCTCGCGCGGGTGTCACCGCGCCGTCGGCCGGTACACCGCCAGCGCCCAGATCACGAAGACGTCGATCGCGATCAGGACGATCGACCAGACGGGGGCGTAGGGGAGGAACAGGAACTGCAGGACGAGGCTGACGGAGGCGAGGAGGATGCCGGTGACGCGGGCCCAGGCCGCGCCCTTGAGGATGCCGCCACCGACCGCCGCCGCCACCACGCCGACGATCAGCAGGATCCAGCCCCAGCCGGTCAGGTTGATCTTGTAGACGTAGTCGCCGATGCGGCCGTACACGTCGTCCTCGGCGATCGCGGCGATGCCCTGGAGGACGGCGAGGACGCCGTTGACCAGCATCAGCACGCCCGCGAAGGTGACCCCGCCGGCGGCCAGGCCGTCCTCGGCGTGCGGTGCCGGTGAGCGGCTGCCCGAGCTGGACGGGCCGGTGCCCTGGTGGGACGGGTCCCAGACGGGGGAGCCCTGGGGATTCCTGGGCTGCGACGCGTCACTCATGGCGGGCTCCGCCTCTCTGTCCGATGATCCCGTTCCTCCCCCGACCATCCGTCCGGGTGACGGCCACCACCACGGGAACTACGCCGTGCGGGTGAGCCGGCGTGCGTGTGCCGGTTGACCGGCCTTCACTGGAGAGAAGCCCCGCCGGTCCGAGGCCCCCGCCCCGCGATCCCGGTCCCCGACATCCGACGCCGGAGGCACCATGCCCGCCCCTCGCACTCCCCTGGTCCGGGCAGCCGTGCTGACCGCGACCTGCGCCACCGTGCTCGGCGGCCTCACCGCTCTCACCGGCTGCTCCGACGAGGACAGCCCCTCGGGTGTGGCGAGCCGGGCCGAGTCCGCCGCCGCCTCCCTCGCCTCGCGGGCCACGGAGGGCTTCGCGTCGGCGACCGCGGAGGCCGGCCGCAGGCTCGACGGGATCAAGGGCGGCGTCGATGCCAAGGACGACGTGAAGGCGGGCGCCCCGAAGGCGGACGGCGACCGCAGCACGGTCGAGGTCACCGCCACCAACACCGACGACACGACGAGGTCCTTCTCCGTCCAGGTCGACTTCACCGATGCGGGCGGCAAGTGGCTCGACACGGTCCTCGTCACCGTCCCCGACGTCCCGGCCGGCAGGACGGGCACGGCGACGGCCCGCAGCACCCACCAGCTCTCGGGCGAGGTGAAGGCGGAGGTGCCGCGGGCGGTGCGGTACTGACGGCCGACCCGGCGCCCCGCACCCCCGGCGCCACGCGGGTCAGGCGCCGCGCGGGTCAGGCCACGACCGCCAGTTCGTGCGGGGTGCCGTTCAGGCGGCGGCCGCCCTCGGCAGTGCAGGTCACGATGTCCTCGATGCGTACGCCGAAGCGGCCGGGAAGGTAGACGCCCGGCTCGATGGAGAAGCACATGCCGGGGACGAGGGGCTGTTCCTCGCCCTCGACCAGGTACGGCGGCTCGTGGGTGGTGACGCCGATGCCGTGGCCGGTGCGGTGGATGAAGTACTCGCCGTACCCGGCGTCGGTGATGACCGCGCGGGCCACCCGGTCGATCTCCTGGCAGGGCACGCCGGGCCGTACCGCCTCGAACGCGGCCTGCTGGGCGGTGCGGACGAGGTCGTGGACCTGCCGTTCCTCGTCGGTGGGCGGACCGACGTGGACCGTGCGGGTGGTGTCGGAGCCGTAGCCGTCCTTGAGGCCGCCGAAGTCGAGGACCACCATGTCACCGTCCCGGATGACCCGGTCGCCCGCCTCGTGATGGGGGTTCGCCCCGTTGGGCCCGGAGCCGACGACCGTGAAGTCGACCTGGCTGTGGCCGTGTTCGCCCAGCAGCCGGGCCAGGTCGGCGGCGACCTCGCTCTCGCGGCGGCCCGCGAACCGTACGGCGAGGATGTCCTCGTACGTCGCGTCGGCCGCCGCTCCCGCCGCCGCGAGCCGGGCCACCTCGTGCTCGTCCTTGACCGCGCGGAGCATGGGCAGCGCGGTGGTGAGGGCACGGTAGGCGGTGAGGGGGAGGGCCTCCTGGAGGCCGAGGAGGTGCAGGGCCCAGGCCGCGTCGGAGACGCCGTAGCGGCCGTGCGGGCGGAGCAGGCCGGCCGCCGCGGCGTACGGGTCCTGGCCGTCGCTCCAGTCGGTGACGCGGACCGCACCCTGCCCCTTATACACACCTCGAACCCCCGAAACAGGCAGAAAATCCCGATTCCGGCTTCTCGCTGAAAACAAAAAAACAA
>NZ_JARGEF010000412.1:0-3947 GCF_033794725.1 Streptomyces sp. ID05-39B
CTTCCCGCCCGGTCCCCTGCCACCCGGCTTCGACGAACACGAATCCCAGGACCTCGCCCCACCCGGCCCTACGTCCCCGCAGGGTGCCCGACCAGCCCGGACCCGGAGACCCAGCCGCCGGCGCGGACCGCGCCCACAGCCCCCCACCCGGTCCAGCCCTGGACCCCGCCGGTGCCGTCGTCGCCGGCCACAGCTGCCCTCATGGCCCCATCCGTACCGTCAGCCCCAGCGGCCCCAGCGGCCCCACCGTTCCCGCAGGCTCGGCCCGGGACTCCGCTCTCCGACCCGGACGATCCGGATGATCCGGACGATCCGAGGATGCCCGGGGCGCCGGGGGCGCCGAAGCCCCCGGACACTCCGAGGGACCCGAGCGACTGGATCACCGCGGCTCGCACCACGCCACCGGAGCCACACCAGCCACCCGAGCCACCGGAGCCGCACGGGCTGCCCCCGGCCGAGCCCTATCTCGGGTCCGGGCCGCCGACCTACGACGCCGAGCCGACCGCGCTGCCGGCCGCCGATCCGGACGGGCTGGACGGGCTGGTCCCGGACACCGTCCTGGACGGAGCCCGGTACGGGGCCTGCACGTTGCGGGCCGCGTCGGTGCGCGGGGACTCCGCGCGCTACCGGGGCGAGCCGCGCCGCGACGCGTTGCTCACCGCCCGCTTCGGCACCGGCGAGCAGGCGCTGATCCTGGTCGCGATGGCGACCGGCGCCCGTGCCACGCCGGGCGCGCACCGGGCGGCCGCCGAGGTGTGCCACTGGATCGGCCGGGCCGTGGGCCGCAGCCAGGCACGGCTCGCGCAGGACATGCGGGCCGCCCGGCGAGGTGACCTGAAGTCGGGGCTGCACCGCCTCACCGACCGCAGCCTGGGCCGGCTCCGCGCCAGCGCCGCCGAACAGGGCCTGGACCCCGAGGAGTACGCGGCGGGCCTGCGCTGCCTGTTGCTGCCGGCGGACCCGGCCTGCCGGGTGCGGGTCTTCTTCGGCGTCGGCCCGGGTGGACTGTTCCGCCTGCGGGACGGCCAGTGGCGCGACCTCGAGCCGCCGGTCGGCGAGGTCGCCGGCGAACCTGTCGTCGGCTTCGGCGCGCTGCCCGCCGAGACCCCCGAGGGCGACCGGCTCACCATGGACTTCGGCATCCCGACCCCGCCGAGCCCTTACGAGCCGGCCCCCGGACCGCCCCGTGAGCCCTTCCGGTTCCGGGCGTCCGTCGCCCGCCCGGGTGACACTCTCCTGATGTGTACCGAGGGCCTCGCCGAACCGCTCCGCGGCGAGCCGGAACTTCCCGCCCACCTCGTCCGGCGGTGGTCCGCGCCGTCCCCGCCGGGCCTCGCCGCGTTCCTCGCCGACACCCAGATCCGGGTCAAGGGGTACGCGGACGACCGTACGGCCGCAGCCGTGTGGGAGGCGTGAGACGGGCGGCTGTGGATTGATGGAACCCGGAGGAATCCGAAGGAGCCACGGAGACCGAAGGGGCAGATGAGCACCATGGCCAAACAGAACGTCGCCGAGCAGTTCGTCGACATCCTCGTCCGCGCCGGAGTGGAACGCCTCTACGGCGTCGTCGGCGACAGCCTGAACCCGGTGGTCGACGCCGTCCGCCGCAACTCCGCCATCGACTGGGTGCACGTCCGCCACGAGGAGAGCGCCGCGTTCGCCGCCGGCGCGGAGGCGCAGATCACCGGCAAACTGACGGCGTGCGCCGGATCCTGCGGACCGGGCAACCTGCACCTCATCAACGGCCTGTACGACGCCCACCGCTCGATGGCACCGGTCCTCGCCCTCGCCTCCCAGATCCCCTCCGGCGAGATCGGCCTGGGCTACTTCCAGGAGACCCACCCCGACCGCCTCTTCCAGGAGTGCAGCCACTACAGCGAGCTGATCTCCAGCCCGAAACAGATGCCCAGGCTGCTCCGGACCGCCATCCAGCACGCCGTCGGCCGCAGCGGAGTCAGCGTCGTCTGCCTCCCCGGTGACATCGCCGCGGAACCCGCGCCCGAGAAAGCCGCGCAAACCGCTCTCGTCACATCCCGTCCCACGGTCCGCCCCGGTGATGCCGAGGTCGACGAGCTGGTCCGGCTGATCGACGCCGCCGACAAGGTCACCCTGTTCTGCGGCAGCGGCACGGCGGGCGCGCACGCCGAGGTGATGGAGTTCGCGGAGAAGATCAAGTCACCGATCGGCCACGCGTTGCGGGGAAAGGAGTGGATCCAGTACGACAACAGGTTCGACGTCGGGATGAGCGGCCTCCTCGGCTACGGCGCCGCCTACGAGGCCACCCACGAATGTGACCTGCTGATCCTGCTCGGAACCGATTTCCCCTACAACGCCTTCCTGCCCGACGACGTCAAGATCGCCCAGGTCGACGTGCGGCCCGAGCACCTGGGCCGGCGCTCCAGACTGGACCTCGCCGTGTGGGGCGACGTACGCGAGACCCTGCGCTGTCTGATCCCGCGCGTGGGGGAGAAGAAGAACCGGCGTTTCCTCGACAAGATGCTGAAGAAACACGCGGACGCTCTCGAAGGGGTCGTCAAGGCGTACACCCGCAAGGTGGAGAAACACGTTCCCATCCACCCCGAGTATGTGGCGTCCGTTCTCGACGAACTCGCCGACGACGACGCCGTCTTCACGGTCGACACCGGCATGTGCAACGTCTGGGCGGCCCGTTACATCACGCCCAACGGCCGCCGTCGCGTGATCGGTTCCTTCTCCCACGGCTCGATGGCGAACGCGCTTCCCATGGCGATCGGCGCCCAGTTCACCGACCGGGGCCGGCAGGTCCTGTCGATGTCCGGCGACGGCGGATTCGCCATGCTGATGGGTGACTTCCTCACCCTCGTCCAGTACGACCTGCCGGTGAAGGTCGTCCTCTTCAACAACTCCTCGCTCGGCATGGTCGAGTTGGAGATGCTGGTCGCCGGACTGCCCTCCTACGGCACCACGAACAAGAACCCGGACTTCGCCGCCGTCGCCCGCGCCTGCGGTGCCCACGGCGTGCGCGTGGAGAAACCGAAGGATCTCGCCAAGGCTCTCAAGAGCGCTTTCCAGCACAGGGGTCCGGCGCTCGTCGACATCGTCACCGACCCCAACGCGCTGTCCATCCCGCCGAGGATCAGCGCCGAGATGGTGACCGGGTTCGCCCTGTCCGCCTCGAAGATCGTCCTGGACGGCGGCGTCGGACGCATGGTCCAGATGGCCCGCTCCAACCTGCGCAACGTGCCGCGCCCCTGACGGGTCCCCCTACTGGTACGGCGTCCACCGGCGCGCCGAGGTGTCGTACATGTACCGGGGCAGACCCGCGATGCTCCTGGTGCGCAGCGGGCGGCCGTGGTCGTCGATGCGGACCGTGCCGGTGCGGCCCTCGGAGGACCAGTCGAGCTCCAGGTACCAGGAGCAGTCGCAGCCCTGCGTGCGCGCGGTGACGAGCAGCACCTCCGGGTCCGTCGAGGACACCCGGTACGGCATCCGGACCGCGGGGATCGGCGTGCCGGTGTCGTTGCCGGCGACCGGTCGGGCGATCGGGCGGTCCCGGTCCAGGTCGACGGCGAAGTAGCGGGGACTGATCGAGCCGCCGCAGCCCTGGTCCATGGCGTACACGTTGCCGGGGGCCGGGTCCGTGCGGCCGGTCACGCGGACGCGGAGCGCCGTCAGGACGACGGCCGTGGAGCTGCGGCCCTGCACCGTGATCTCCACGACGGTCTCCCGCCCGTGCACGGCGCCCTGTGCCGCGGCCCAGGGCGCGGCGTCCTGCGCCGCCGGGGGCGGCGGGACCCTGGCGGGCGGCTGGGCGACGACGTAGTGGTGACTGCACCCGAGCGCCCAGGCCTGGGAGTCGGCGGTCCAGGTCAGCGGAACCGTCGTGTCCCCCGGGGCGGTCCCTGCGGGAGTGGACGCTTCCGGCGTACGCGGCGTGGGCGAGGCGCCGCCGGGCGTGGGGGAGGGGG
>NZ_JARGEF010000413.1:0-3932 GCF_033794725.1 Streptomyces sp. ID05-39B
GCGGAGACGGCGGCGGGGGCGGCCGGTACCAGGACGGCGAGCAGCAGCACGAGGACCCGCAGCCAGGAGTGCCGGCGCGGGAGGTTTCTTGCGGTGCTGCCCATGGCAGGTCATCTGCCCGCGACACGCCCGGCGTTCCGCACACCGGGCGGCAGAACCGCCCGTTCGGAGCACGTCCGGGGTATCTGACGACCACGTCAGGGGCGGGCCCGGGAGCGGCTCACAGGGTGACGGGGACCTGTTCCGCCCGGCCCCGGATGCGCAGTCAGGTGATGATCTCGACCACGCCGACCACCACCAGCCAGATGCCGGCGACGAGGGTCAGGACGGCGGCCGATTCGAACGGGGAGTCGATCAGGGCGACCTTCGGCAGACCGACCTTCGGCAGGGGAGGGCGGTCCTACCCCTTGGCGGCCTTCGTTGCCTTGGCCGCCGCCTTCATCTCCTGCTTGTGCGCCCGCACCTTGACCAGCGACTCCGGGCCGGTGATGTCGGCGACGGACCGGAAGGACTTCGCCTCGCCGTAGGCGCCGGCCGCCTCGCGCCAGCCCTGCGGGCGGACACCGAGCTGCTTGCCCAGCAGGGCGAGGAAGATCTGTGCCTTCTGCCTGCCGAAGCCGGGCAGTTCCTCCAGCCGTCGCAGCAGCTCCGTGCCGGTGGACACACCGTCCCAGACGGCGCTCGCGTCACCGTCGTAGTGCTCGACGAGGTACTGGCACAGCTGCTGGATCCGCTTGGCCATCGAACCCGGGTAGCGGTGCACGGCCGGCTTCTGCGACAGCAGGGCGGTGAAGGCCTCCGGGTCGCGGGCGGCGATGTCGTGCGCGTCCAAGTCGTCCGCGCCGAGCCGGTCGGCGATGGTCCGGGGTCCCTTGAACGCCCACTCCATCGGAACCTGCTGGTCCAGCAGCATCCCGACCAGCGCGGCGAGCGGGGACCGGCCCAGAAGCTCATCGGCCTCGGGATCCTGGGCGAGGTGAAGGGTGACGTCCATACCCTCGATCATGCCGCGCGGAGGGAGGGGACGCGCGCTCGCCCGGAGTTCGCCCCGCCCGTCTCCCTCGCCGCCGGACCGTCCGGTCCGTCCATCCTGCCGTCAGCCGACCTGCCAGTACCCCAGCGCGTGCGTCCGCTCCTTGGGGACCGCCAGGTCCTTGCGGACGTACGCCGACAGCGTGCGGGTGGTCCGGGTGTCGCAGGCGATCCAGACGTACGGGTCCGGGGTGGCCGCCAGGAGAGCGGGCAGCTCGGTCCTCACCCGGTCGATCAGTTCGGTGCGGGGGGTGCGGCGGAGGTCGTGCCGGGCCGGGTCGGTGCGGAAGGGGAGGTCGTCCCCGCCGCCCTCGAACCAGATGGTGGCCGGTGTCGGGCCGAGGGCGTCGAGGAGGGAGTTGATCGCGGGGAGCGAGGCCGGGTCGCCGATCGCGAGGATGCGGGAGGGGGCCGGAGCGGGCTCGGCGAAGCCCGTGCCCTGGACGGTGGCCTCGATGGTGTCGCCGGGCTTAGCGGCCCGCGCCCAGTCGCTGGCGGCGCCCTCGTGCAGGGCGAACTCCAGGTCGAAGGTGCCGGCGGCCGGGTCGGGGTCGACCAGCGTGTAGGCCCGCTGGTGCGGCTTGCCCGCGTTGGTGAACCACAGCCGTACCCACATCGTGGGGTGGACGCCCGTCGCGGCGAGCAGCCCGCCGTCGGTGAGGTGCAGCCTCCGGTACTCCGGGGTGACCTGCTCGGACCCCGTGACGGTGAAGGTGAAGTCCTTCCCCCGCATCAACTTGAGGACCGCGCCCTCCCAGCCCCTCCCCTGCGCCATGCCTGTTTACCTCTCGCGTACGATTCCTGCACCGATTAATTAGGTGAGCCTAACCTAAACGTAAGTGGGGTCGCAGGGTGACGAGCGAGACGGACGGAGCCGCCCGGCAGGCGGAAGGAGAAGCGGAAGGAGAAAACGGGGAGATCTACCGGGACACCTGGGGCATTCCACACCTGCGAGCCGGGAGCGCCCGCGCCCTCGCCCGCCTCCAGGGCCGGGTCACCGCCCGCGACCGCGCCTGGCAGCTGGAGATCGAGCGCCACCGCGCCCAGGGCACCTCGGCGTCCTTCCTCGGCCCCGAGGCCCTCCCCTGGGACCGCTTCGTCCGCCGCGCCCGCCTCGACGACACCGCCCGCCGCTGCTACGCCACCCTTCAGGAGCGCGACCCCGAGACCGCCGACTGGGTACGGGCGTACGTCGACGGTGTCAACGAAGGCCTGCGCGCGACCCCCGAGTTCGCGCGCGTCGGCCTCGCCCCCGGGCACTGGGAGTCCTGGACGCCGCTGGCCGTCTGGCTCTCCACCCACATCCTCTTCGCCGGCTTCCCCGCCAAGCTGTGGCGTGAGGAGGCCACCCGCCACCTCGGCGAGGACGCCGTCGGCCTGTTCGCCACCGACGGGCCCGGCACCTCCGGCAGCAACGGCTGGCTCGTCAGCGGAGCACGCACGGTCACCGGGCAGGCCGTCATCGCCGGCGACCCGCACCGTTTCATCGAGGACCCCGGCGTCTACCAACAGATCCGGCTGGCCTGCGACGAGTTCGACGTCGTCGGACTGGCCGTGCCCGGCGTCCCCGGCATCGCCCACTTCGGCCACACCGGCACCGTCGCCTGGGCCATCACCAACGCCATGGCCGACTACCAGGACATCTACCGCGAACGCCTGCGCCGCACCGGCGCCGGCGTCGAGGCCCTCGGTCCGGACGGCGACTGGCGGCGGGTCGCCCGGCACACCGAACTCGTCCGGGTCGCGGGGGAGGAGCCCGTCGAGGTCGAGGTGCTGGAGACCGAGCGCGGCCCGGTCATCGCGGGCGGTCCCGAGGGCCTCGACGACGGGAACGCGGACGGCACCGACGACGGCACCCCGCTCGCCCTCGCCCTGCGCTACCCGCCCCGCGTCACCGGCGACCTCGGCTTCTCCGCCCTGCTTCCGCTCCTGCGGGCCCGCCGGGTCGCCGACGTCGACCGCGCCCTCGACGTCTGGGCCGAGCCCGTCAACGTCGTCCAGGCCGCCGACACCGAGGGCGGCCTGCTGCACCGGGTCGCGGGCCGCGTCCCCGTCCGCGCGCGGGCCAACCGCACGCGCCTCGTGCCCGCCTGGGAACCCGGCCACGAGTGGACCGGCTGGCACGAGATGCCCCGCGCCGGACTCACCGACGGCGTCGCCGTCATGGCCAACCAGCGCGGACCGGCCGCCGGGCTGGGCGTCGAGTTCGCCCCGCCGCACCGCGCCGACCGTATCCGCGCGCTGCTCGACGAGCGCCGGGAGTGGTCCTCGTCCGGCATGCCCGCCATCCACACCGACACCCACCTCGCCTCCGCCGCACCCCTGCTGGACCAGCTGGCCGCCCTCGACGGCCTCACCCCGGCGGCGGCCGGCCTGCGCGCCCGACTCCTGCGCTGGGACCGCCGTATGGACGCGGACAGCCAGGAGGCGGCGCGGTTCGCGGCC
This sequence comes from Streptomyces sp. ID05-39B, assembly GCF_033794725.1. Taxonomy (NCBI): domain Bacteria; kingdom Bacillati; phylum Actinomycetota; class Actinomycetes; order Kitasatosporales; family Streptomycetaceae; genus Streptomyces; species Streptomyces sp. ID05-39B. The sequence continues at coordinate 3,478 of NZ_JARGEF010000413.1, forward strand.
GTGCGCAGCGCGCTCGTGCGCCGCCTCGCCGCCGAGCCCGCCTTCGCCGCGCTCACCGCCCCGCCCGCCTACCCCGAGATCCTCCTGCCCTGGCTGGCCCTCCTCCCGCGCATCGGCTTCGCCCTCGAACACCTGCTGCGCGCCGAGGAGTTGTACGGCATCGACCGGCCGGAACTCGTGCGGCAAGCCCTTGAGGAGGCCGCCGGGCAGCCGGACGCCCGCTGGGGCGACACCCACCGCCTCGCCGCCTGGCGGGCCCTGCCCGACCCCTCCCAGGAGGCCCCCGCCCTCTCCGGCGACCACGACTGCGTGCTGTGCACCTCGGCCGTGCCCGGCTGGACCGACCTGGCCGCCCGCGGTCCGGCCGCCCGCTACGTCTGGGACCTGGCCCGCCGCGAGGACAGCCGCTGGATCGTGCCCCACGGCGCCTCCGGCCACCCCGACAGCCCCCACCA
>NZ_JARGEF010000414.1:0-3929 GCF_033794725.1 Streptomyces sp. ID05-39B
CCCCTCGACACCCCGCCCCACGATCGGACAGGGCAAGACCCTCCCCCCGTGGCGAGAAGCCGGGCTAGACTCCCGTCTATCTGACGGGCCCATGGCCTCGTGAGGTCTCGGCCCTCTGCCGGGTCAGGGCGGTGCGGTTGTCGGCAACATCCACCAGTCAGGACCCGCAGAGGGCTTCCACGTGACCGCCACCCCGTCGTCACGCCCCGTCGACATTCAGGCCACACCCCGTCAGGCTTTGGCCAATCGGGCATCGAATCCGTGTCAGTAGGTAGTCAAAACTCGGTTCTATCTACCCTGCCCACCGTCAGGAGTGCCACAGTGGGCACCCCGCACCACTGGACTGGCAGCCGGCATGTGCGGGACGCGCGGGCCCGGTGCTGCGAACACCGGGCTGAACGACAAACCTTCCCATCTGCCGGAGGAGCGGAGACGCCCCATGTCCGCAGCAGACCCCATCCGGAATGAGCCGGACAGCGTTGTCCCGGCCACCGTCCTCGCCTTCCGCCGCCCCCGCCATCAGAGCAGGGAGTCGCGCGTGCCGATACAGCCAGACCCCAGCAGCCTGTCGCCCGAACTGCGGCTGGCCGCCAGCATCGAGAGAGTTTTCGCTGACCACGGACGCTCCCTCACCGACGGCGACACGGCGGCCGATTTCACGATCACCCTGTCCGTGTTCCGCACCCTCCTCCAGGGCGCGCGTGAGCAGGGCAAGCTGGGCGAGGGGGAGTTCGAGACGCTGGACGGGATGATTGAGGGGATGCTGGCCGCGCCACGCCTGCTGGCGTGATGTCTGTATATGCCAGGGATTCGTTCAACCTTCACAAACGTCGACAAACGGTAACAGTCCACACACCGCGTTGATTGTTTGACACACTCTGTTCAACATCAGCCCCGCCTGTGCCACGATGGGGCGTCCGGAGCACCCGGAGGAACAACTTCCGGCCACCCGGCGCGCGCCCCGCCCACCCCAAGGACGTCCCGCGCCCCCGGGCAGGCCACTCAGGGACGGGGACACATGGGCCAAGACATTGCCGGAGCAGCAGCCAAAGCATTCCGCCTCCTGAACAGCCCCGAACTCCGGCAGCCCGCCCGCACCGCACCCACCGGACGCCGCTCCCCCTCGACCACCCCCCAGGCTCCCCTCGACATCGGCCTCGTCGACTACCTCGACCAGCACTACGCCGAAGTCATCACCCACACCCGAGCCCTGACCGACGGACACATCCCCGTCCCCCGCCAACGGGACGACATCTACGAGATGTGCACCGAAGCCCTCGGCAACGCGGACCAGGCCCAACGCCTCCAGGCCCAGGTCATGCTGGAACGCCACCGCCTCGAACACGCCGTTCGCCTGGGTGACGTCAACGTGGTCTGCAAAGAATTCTGCCCCGGCTGCGGTTGCCTCGGCCTGATGTGGGCACACGCAGCGCAGCGAGCGCGATGCACCAACAAACGATGCCGGACCCCAGACGGCGTCGCCTCCAACTGGACCCTCGCCCGCCTCGCCGCGCAAAAGGTCCACCAGACAGAAAAATGGCGCAGGAACGCAACCTGACCGGCAGGTCGGGGGTCTACTAGGCACCAACAACTTCACAGCACGTTCACAACCGGACGCCCCAGCGTCCACCCGTATCGGCCGCGGAGCTGCGAACTCGGTCGTCGATCATGGGAGGCCTTCCATGGCCGTCAGCACCTACTACAGCCCGCTCCCCACGAAGATAGAAGACGGCGTCACCTTCGAGGAGGCATCCGCTCTGCTGGACAGGACCGGACACAAGGCGCCCGAGAGCACACTGCGCCGCTGGGCCAAGGAAGCCGGCTTCGAGACGGAGAAGGTCGGCCGCAAGGTCTACGTGTCCTGGTCGGACATCCTGGAGATCCACCGCGACAAGACGGCTGTGAAGCTGAGAACGTCCTCGAACTGGCCCTGAAGAGGTCCTGAGCTGACGGACTGCCGGCCACCCCCCTGATGAAGCCCTGAACCCCACCGGTTCGGGGCTTTCTTCATGCCCTGACGCCCGATCCATTGCTAAGCAATGGGATATGGGTTACGTTGGTTGTGCTGGAAACGCCACCCCACCACAGGGCAGGCGCAGTACACCCACACACCCCGGAGCCACCCATGGCCGTGATGACGCACGCCCACCACCAGGCCCAAGCCAACTACAACCGCCTGGACCTGGACACCCAAGAGCGCTTCGACCACGCCATGGAACTCGCCGACGACAACCGCGACAACGGCGAATACCTCGCCCTCATGCTCGCCGCAGCCGCCCTCGCCGGCCTCCGCATCCCCTACGGCGGCCACGTCCGCAAATGCGCCTGCTCCTGCTGGTGCCCCGTCATCTTCGACCCGGACCACCCCGACGCCCACGAGATCGAGGCGTCCCCCGGCTACAACCTCGGCCGCCACCAGTGCCCCCGCTGCGCCGACGACCACCGCGAAACCGCCTGACCAGGAACGGACCTGCCATGGACCTCGTCTCTGCCCGCGCCCGCATCCACGCCATGCTCACCGACCCCGACGGCACCGCCACCGACGAGCTGGACCGCCGCCTGGACCACCTCATCGAGGCCGCCCGCACCCCCGAGCCCGCCTACACCAGCAACCCCCTCCCGCCGCGGGACGCCATCTGCGTCCGCCCAGGCTGCGGGCACACCGGCGAGGACCACCACCACGGCGACACCAAGTGCTGGGCCAACCTGCCCCGCACCCGCCAGCCGAACGGCACCTGGAGTGCCGTCCCGATCTGCTACTGCGACGCCTTCCAGGCCTCCTGAACCCACCAACTACCCGGCCGCGCATGACGCCCACACTGCGCGGCCGGGTGACCAACCCCCAGGGAGCACCCCATGCACGGCACCGCCGACGTCCTCCAGCAGATGGCCTCCGTCATCAGCCTCCACGGTGTCCACACCGGCGATCAGTTCGCCATCCGCACCCACCAGGACCGGCTCACCCAGCACGACATCTGCGCCCTCGCCTGGGTGGTCGCGGAAGGGCGCATCGCTCCGCGGGAGTTCTTCATCGACGAGGTCACCTCCCTCGCCATCATCGGCGCCTCCGCCCCCGCCATGGCCGCCATCCGCGCCATCAGCGAAGCCCTCGACACCCCGACCTGCGAAACCGAGATCGCCCCCGGCCTGTACGCCCCGGACTACATCGAGCACGTCTCCAACTGGGCCGCCACCCCGCCCATCTTCGCCACAGACCCGCCCACCGTCGACGAGGTCATCGGCCGCATCCTCCGCGCCCACAACACCCTCACCACCCAGTCCGCCGCCTAGCCCTTCCGGAGCCCCCGCCATGAGCATCACCGCCACCGAGACCACCCCCACCCCCAACGGCGACACCTCCTACAACGCTGGCTACACCGACGGCGAACTCGCCGCCATCAGCAAGCTCCCCGCACGCCGCGCCCACGCCATCGCCTCCATGGCCGACCAGTACGACCCCCTCTACGCCCAGGGCTACGCAGACGGATACCTCGCCGAAATCCAGCGCGCCCACGCCTACGCGGAGAAGAACCGAGCCGCCTGATGCAGACCCACACCGACGACGCCGCCCTCCAGGCCCTCAGCAACCAGGGCGCCATGTGCGGAACCTGCGCCAACGAACCCGGCAACCGCACCTGCCCCTACTGCGAGGAAGCCCGCCACCGCTACCTCAAGGCCTTGCGCGCCATCGGCTGGGCCCCCCTGACCCACGTTCAGGCCGAACTCGACGCGATCAAAGGCGACCTCGCCCGCCTCACCGGCCGCCCACCCACCCCGTAACCCGCCCGACCGACCAGCACGAGCACCGGAGCACCACCACACCGCACCACACCACCCGCAGGACGGAGAACGACCATGGCCACCCGGACACGCAAGGCAACCACCCCCCAGACCAAGCCCGCCCCCAAGAACACCGCCGCCCGCAAGAC
>NZ_JARGEF010000415.1:0-3929 GCF_033794725.1 Streptomyces sp. ID05-39B
GGTGGGGGCGGAGGGGTCCGGGCCGCCGGGGAAGGACGCGGACCGGCGGATCGGGCGGCGTGCGCTGCTGGTCGGCGGGCTGGCCGCCGCGGTGGGCACGGGCGTGCTGGCGCGGGACGAGCTGGCGAAGCTGTGGTGGCGGATGCCGGGGGTGGAGAAGGCGCGGGTGCAGGGTGCGGTCGACTTCCGCGGCGCGCGGTGGCTGGCCGCCTCCACGGGCAACTTCCGCTGGGCGGACCGTCCCGACGACTACGGGGTGGACATGGTGGTCATCCATGTCACCCAGGGCAGTCTGGCGAGCGCGGTGCAGGTCTTCCAGGACCCTGCCCACCGGGCGGCGGCCCACTACATCGTCGGCAAGGACGGCGGGATCACACAGATGATCCGCGAGCTGGACGTGGCGTACCACGCGGGCAACCGCGGGTACAACGAGCGAAGTGTCGGTATAGAACACGAGGGCTTCGTGGACCGCCCGCAGGACTTCACCGCCGCGATGTACGCCGCTTCCGCGCGGCTGACGGCCGGGATCTGCCGGCGGTACGGCATACCCGTGGACCGCGAGCACATCATCGGGCATGTGGAGGTGCCGGGGACGGACCACACCGACCCCGGTGAGCACTGGGACTGGGACCGCTACCTGCGGCTGGTGCGGGAGGCGCACACGGCCACGGCGTGAGCCCCCGTCCGGTGAGACTCACCGCCGGTGTGACTCACCGCCGGTCGCGGGCGGTACCGGCTTGAGGGCCGTACCGGTTGGGGCGGGCCGAACGCTGAGGTGACGGCGAATCCGCTCGGCGGGCGCCGATCGGCGGAAACGCGCCGGTGATCCGCCTGTTCCACCGCGGGTCGATGGCCCCGATCTGCCAGTTGCTCGGCTTGACGGGATCCGGCAGCAGCGCTGGGGGCGATGCCGGTTCGGGGCTGTGCCGGTTCGCGTCCCGTGCGGGTTTCGGTCAGGTGAGGCCGGCCGCGCGGGCGCGTTCCACCGCCGGTCCGATGGCCTCGGCGACCGCCTCGACGTCGGCCTGGGTGGAGGTGTGGCCGAGGGAGAAGCGCAGGGTGCCGCGGGCCAGGTCCGGGTCGGTTCCGGTGGCGAGCAGGACATGGCTGGGCTGAGCGACCCCGGCGGTGCAGGCGGAGCCGGTGGAGCACTCGATGCCCTGGGCGTCCAGGAGCAGCAGCAGGGAGTCGCCCTCGCAGCCGGGGAAGGTGAAGTGGGCGTTGGCCGGGAGGCGGCCCTCCGGTGCCGGGTCGCCGCCGAGGATCGCGTCCGGGACGGCCGTACGGACCGCGGTGACCAGGGCGTCGCGCAGGGCGCCGATCTCGCGGGCGAACCACTCGCGCTGTTCGGCCGCGAGGCGTGCGGCGACCGCGAAGGAGGCGATCGCGGGGACATCGAGGGTGCCGGAGCGCACGTGCCGCTCCTGGCCGCCGCCGTGCAGGACGGGTACGGGGGTGTGCTCGCGGCCCAGCAGGAGGGCGCCGATGCCGTAGGGGCCGCCGATCTTGTGGCCGGAGACGGTCATCGCGGCGAGGCCTGAGGCGGCGAAGTCGACGGGGACCTGACCGAAGGCCTGGACGGCGTCGGAGTGCAGGGGGACACCGAACTCGGCTGCGACGTCGGCGAGTTCACGGACCGGCAGGACCGTGCCGATCTCGTTGTTCGCCCACATGACGGTGGCGAGGGCCACGTCGTCGGGGTTGCGGGCGACGGCCTCGCGCAGTGCGTCGGGATGGACCCTGCCGTGGGCGTCCACCGGGAGGTACTCGACCGTGGCGCCCTCGTGCTCGCCGAGCCAGTGCACGGCGTCCAGGACGGCGTGGTGCTCGACGGGGCTGGCGAGGACGCGGGTGCGGGCGGGGTCGGCGTCGCGGCGGGACCAGTACAGGCCCTTCACGGCGAGGTTGTCGGCCTCGGTGCCGCCAGAGGTGAGGACGACCTCGCTGGGGCGGGCGCCGAGGGCTTCCGCGAGGGTCTCCCGGGCCTCCTCGACCGTGCGGCGGGCGCGGCGGCCGGCCGCGTGGAGGGAGGAGGCGTTGCCGGTGACGCCCAGCTGCGCGGTGAGTGCCTCTGCCGCCTCCGGGAGCATGGGGGTGGTCGCGGCGTGGTCGAGGTATGCCATGGTGAGCCGAGTCTACGGCGCGGCGGCGACGGGCCCGGGATGAGGTGGCCCCGGATCGCAGCCGGGCCGCGCGCCTGACCGGAACCGCACCTGCCCTCGGTGGCGACCCACCCGGCGCGATGCCCACGAACCGGGGCTCCGCCGATCCGGGACCGCCACCGCTCGCGCGCCCTGCACCGGCTGCACCGGGGGTGAGACGCGGGACGCCGTGAGTTGCCGGACCGTACCCGCGCTCCCCCGGCGCACAAGCGCGGGGTGGCGGCGCCTCACCCCATGGCGCCCGGCCCGCCGGTCTCACGTAGGACGTGCGGCGGCACGCTCGTCGCCGGCCTCGTGCCCATGTCGGCGGCCTGCGGCGGCCCCGGTCTTGGGCCGAGCCCCTCAGAAGCTCCAGGACACGGTCGAGTCCGCCTGCATGAAGGCGGCGAGGACCACGAGGTCGGCGATGCCGAGGGTGAGGCCCAGGGCGGCCCGCCCCCGGCGCTCGGTGCCGCGCACGAGGGCGACCGTGGCCAGGACGATGGCGATCGGGCCGAGGACGACGTTGAGGACCAGGAGGCCGAGCAGGCCGAGGACGAAGGACGCGACGGCCATGCCGTCGGTGTCGCGGACGCCCGTTCGACTGCCTGTCGGTGCGGTGAGCTGCATGTGAATCGTTCCTTCCGTCAGTGGGTCGGGCTGTGGCGGCGGCCGTGGCGCTCGCGCAGCGCGAAGATGCCGAGCCAGACGGCGATCACGGCGGCGGCCGCGAGGCTGAAACCGAGCGGCGCGTGGGCCACGGTGCCCATGACGACGCCGAGCAGGAGAAGTGCGGCGACGAGGAACAGCATGGGATGAATCCCCCTCCGGGACGGTTGTCGTGTCCGTCTTTCGTGACGTTCCGGTGAACAGTTGTGGTTACAGTTGTTCACTGACTGCCGAGTCTAGCGTGTCGTATGGCTTTGCAATTACGGAGAACAGTTGTTAACTGGATGACATGAGTCACACCCTCGGCATCCGGCAGGCCCAGAAGCAGAAGACCCGACAGGCGCTCCTGGACGCCGCGTTGGGACTGCTGGAGGACCAGAGCCTGAGCAGCCTGGGCCTGCGCGAGGTCACCCGCGCCGTCGGAGTCGCCCCGACCGCCTTCTACCGGCACTTCCGCTCCATCGCGGACCTGGGCGTGGCCCTGGTCGAGGAGGCGCTGGGCAGCCTGCACTCCATGATCCGGACCACGGTGACCACGGCCGAGTCGAGCGACGAACGCATCGCGCGGGCTGTCGGCCTGATCGCCCGTCACGTCGACGCGTACCCCGCACACGTCCGTTTCATCGCCCGTGAGCGACATGGCGGGGTCCAGCCGGTCCGGGAGGCGATCCGGGACCAACTCGGCCGGTTCGCCGATGAGGTGCGGACCGAGCTGGCCAAGGACCCCGCGGCCGAGGGCTGGAGCGAGGACGACCTGCTGATGCTCTCGCACCTCTACGTCGACCAGATGCTCGTCACCGGTTCCCTCTTCCTGGAGGCCCACGAGGCCCAGGAGTCCGGCAAGGCCCCGGACGGGGAACGGGAGCGCGTCGTGCGGCTCGCGACCCGCCAGATGCGGCTCATCAGCATCGGCCGCCACCACTGGCTCGACTCCTGAAGACACGCGGCCCAGGAGACAAGGCGATGGGGAGGGCGGCCACTCGCCCGCGAGTGGCCGCCCTCCCCACGTGAACGCGCAGGCCCCTTGAGCCTGTTGCCGCGTCAGCCCTGCTGCTGCGCCGACCGCTGTTCCCTCGGGTGCGCCGAGTGGCGGGTCCGGTGGGGGCACCCGTCGGGGCC
>NZ_JARGEF010000416.1:0-3927 GCF_033794725.1 Streptomyces sp. ID05-39B
AACCCAGCCCCCTTTTCACGAAGCGAGCCCCCGGCCATGCCCACAACACCTGGAATGTCGATGGACATGACGACCCTCGGTGACACCGGTCTTCTCGACACGTTGCAGCACGAGGTGGCGGTCTTCGCGCGCCGTGCCGAACAGACCCGGCTCGGCGGGGTCGGGCAGGTGCGCAACTCCATGGACCGCGCCGCGTATCTGCTGCTCAACCGCCTCGACAAGGAAGGCCCGATGGGCGTCAAGGCGCTCGCCGCGAGCATGGGCATCGACTCGTCGACGGTCACCCGGCAGGTCGCTCCGCTGGTCGACACCGGCCTGGTCAAGCGGACCTCGCACCCCGAGGACGGGCGGGCCGTCGTGCTCCAGCTGTCCCCGCGGGGGCTGTCCCGGCTGGACGAAGTGCGCTCCTCCAGACGTCAGTTGATGGCCGAGCTGACCCAGGACTGGAGCCCGCAGGAGCGCGAGGCGTTCTGCGCGCTCCTCACGCGCTTCAACACCGCGCTGTCCAGCCGGATGGCCTCCCACGGTCTCCCGGGCGCGGAGCCCGCACCGGCTTCCTGACGCTCCACGCGCGCGTGCGGGCGCGCCGCGCATCCCGCGCGTGCGCGGCTCTTGACCGACGGCCCGCCCCTGGCCTCATATGAGACCGGGTCCCCGTCCGCGGCAGACGGCCGGGTTCCGTCCCAGGGGGTCGCCGGCAGGCGGGAGGCGCGCGGTGCGAGCACGGCATGCGGCCCAGGACATCCGCCGGGCCAAGGAGTTCGAGGCGTTCGTGGCCGGCGCGGGAGGGCGGCTGACGCAGACCGCCACCCTGCTCACCGGGGAGCCGCCCGGCGACAACCCGCGCGCGCGACGGCTGCTGACCTTCGCCCTCGCGCACACGTACGCGTGCTGGGACCGGCTGCACGGCGAGGACCCCTACGACCACGCCCGCCGGCACCTCGCCATCCGCTTCGCCGACACCGCCTGGCACCAGTACGCCACCTGGCACCGCTACGCCGTCCGGGGCCGGGCCGGGCGACAGCTCGCCGGCCCGCTGGCCGGGCTCACCCCGCAGGAACGTCTGATCCTGGTCCTCAGGCTCTACGAGGGCGTCGGAGAGGAGCAGGTCGCGGCACTCCTGGGCCTGCCGACCGAACGTGTCCACGCCATCTGCGACCGGGCGACGGCGACCGTCCTGCACCCACCGGCCGCGCCGTCACCCCCGCTCCCCGAGGCGAAGGCGGCGGCGACGTGAACCGGCCCCAGCGGGAGGCCGCCGTCCGGCAGATCATGGAACGCACGGTGCCCCGGCTGCCGCCCGAACTGCACACGGACGCCGTCCGCCGCGGCACCCGTATGCTCCGCCGCCGCACGCTCGCCCGGCGCCTGTTGTGGCTGCTGCTGTGGGCGGCGGCCGTCGGCTTCACCGTCTGGGCGATGGTGGCCGAGCCGTGGGTGGAGCCGCCGTCGGAGACGACCCCACCCCTCACCGGCTGGTGACCGTGGGTCCGGTCTAGCCGAGGGCCTGCTGGAGGTCCGCCAGCAGGTCGTCGACGTTCTCGATGCCGACCGAGATCCGCACCAGGTCGGCCGGGACCTCCAGGGCCGAACCGGCCGTGGACGCGTGCGTCATGCGCCCGGGGTGCTCGATCAGCGACTCGACGCCGCCGAGGGACTCGCCCAGCGTGAACACCTGCGCGCGGTTGCAGACCTCGACCGCCGCCGCCTCGCCGCCCGCCACCTGGAACGACACCATGCCGCCGAACGCCCGCATCTGCTTGGCGGCGACCTCGTGACCGGGGTGGTCCGGCAGGCCCGGGTAGAGAACGTTCGTCACGCGCGCGTGCCGGGTCAGCATGTCGGCGACCTTGGTCGCGTTCTCGCTGTGCCGGTCCATGCGCACCGACAGCGTCTTCGTGCCGCGCAGCACCAGCCAGGAGTCGAACGGCCCGGCGACCGCGCCCATCGCGTTCTGGTGGTACGCCAGCTCCTCGCCGAGTTCCCGGTCGCCGACGATCAGCGCGCCGCCGACGACGTCCGAGTGCCCGCCCATGTACTTGGTGAGCGAGTGCACGACGACGTCCGCGCCGAGCGCCAGCGGCTGCTGGAGATACGGCGTGGCGAAGGTGTTGTCCACGACGAGCCGGGCGCCCGCGTCCCGCGCCACCTGGGCGACGGCCGCGATGTCGGTGATGCCGAGCAGTGGGTTGGAGGGGGTCTCCACCCACACCGCCTTCGTCTTCGGCGTGATCGCGGCCCGTACGGCGGCCGGGTCGCTGGTGTCGGCCACCGACCACTCCACGCCCCACCGGGAGACGACCTTCGCGAACAGGCGGAACGTGCCGCCGTACGCGTCGTTCGGGATGACCACGTGGTCGCCGGGGCTGAGCAGCGTACGCAACAGGCAGTCCTCGGCCGCCAGTCCGGACGCGAACGCGAGACCCCGGACGCCGCCCTCCAGGGCCGCCAGGTTCTCTTCCAGGGCGGTCCTGGTCGGGTTGGCGCTGCGGCTGTACTCATAGCCGCCGCGCAGGCCGCCGACGCCGTCCTGCTTGTAGGTCGAGACCTGGTAGATCGGCGGGACCACCGCGCCGGTGAGGGGATCGGCGGTGTTGCCCGCGTGGATCGCGAGGGTCTCGAAATGCTGACTGATGTGCCTGTCGCTCATGAGCCCCGAGCGTAGTGCGCCGGAGGGAAAGGTGCGGGACGGCGGGGTGCCCGCAACTCCCGGCGCGGGGTTTTCCACAGGGCGGAGGAGGGGTTGGCCAATTGTCGGTGGCGTCTGGAACCCTGGGGGTATGGAAATTCTCTGGGTCCTGATCGCGCTGGTCATGCTCAGCTTCGTGCTGTTGCCGGTCCTGCGGCGCAGGCGCGGCATGATCGAGCAGGTCCCGGCCGGCCACCCCGACGCCGCCGACCCCGCGGACTACGGCTTCGTCCGCGAGGAGGAGCTGGACATCCGCATGCCGGGCCCCGACCAGGACCTGCTCGACGTACTGAACGTGGTGCAGCGCACCCAGGACTACCGTGCCGCCCAGCAGCTGCTGGCCGGCACCGAGGCCGAGGACGAGCGCCGCTGGCAGCGTGTGCAGGCCTTCGCCGGCGCGGCGGCGCTGGAGCTTCACCAGCGGCCCGGCGGGGTCGGTGACACACCGGGCGGGCAGTGGCTGCGGGTCTGGCGCGCCGAGGCGCCCAAGGACGCGGGCGGGGCGGCCGTGCACGCCGAGTTCCTCGTGCAGCAGGCGTGGCGCACCTCGGCGCCCGGCACGGACGACTTCCGGATCATCATGGAGGAGGCGAAGGACGCCTGCGGTCAGGCGGCGCTGCTCGCCCCCGGTGACCCGATCCCGTACATCGTCGAGCTGTCGGTGGCCCGCGGCCTGGCCTACTCGCGGCAGGAGTTCGAGCAGCTCTGGCTGAAGATCCTGGACCGCGCCCCGGCGCACATGGGCGCGCATCTGGCGGCCCTGCACTACTGGTGCGAGAAGTGGCACGGCTCGCGCGACCAGGCGATGTCGTTCGCGGAGGCCGCGGCGGCGCGCGCGCCCCAGGGTTCCCTGCTGGCGGCGATGCCCCTCTTCGCGGTGTTCGAGCACCTCCCCGAGGTGAACCTGGTGACCGGCTTCTACCAGAGCGAGGTCGTGACCAAGGCGATCCACGGCGCTCTCTTCGCCGTCCACGCGGCTCGCCCCGACGACCCGATGCTGGCGCACGTGCGCCATCTCCTCGTGTTCTTCCTGGTGCGCGCCCAGCGCTGGTCGGAGGCGGTGAACCAGCTGATACGCGTCGACGGGCACGTGGGCGCGCTGCCCTGGACCCTGTCCGCCGACCCGGCGGGCGAGTTCGCGGTGTACCGCGCGCTGGCGGTGGCCGGATACGAGGCGAGCGGCGGCAGCCCGGCGTCGCTCCCGCACTGAGCGGGAGCCGCCGGGGGCGGGGCGGGTC
>NZ_JARGEF010000417.1:0-3917 GCF_033794725.1 Streptomyces sp. ID05-39B
CCCCCGGCCCCGGCCCCGAGCGGCCCGGTTCGACGAGGCGCAGTAACAGGTTGCGGGCCGTTTCCGCCCGAGCAGGGGAGAAGGCGTCGTAGACCTCGTCGGCGGTGGCGGCGATGGCGCCGCGGACCCCGCCCGCCGCCTCGTACCCGGCGAGGGTGAGCAGACGGCCCTTGCGGCGGCGCCAGGTCTCCAGCAGGGCGTGCGAGAGCATCGGCAGGGCGCCCGGCTGGTCGAGGACGTCCTCCACGATCCGTGCGGTCAGCTCCCGTTCGACGAGCAGCCCGGCCGCCTGCGCCGGACGGACCACCGCCTCGCGCAGCTCGTCCGCGGTCATCGGGCCGAGCAGCATCCCGGCGCCTGACAGGGCGTCGGCGAGGGCCCGATGCTCGGCGCAGCGGGCGTAGAAGTCGGCGCGCACGATGAGCAGGACCCGCAGCCGGCTGGCGGGCTCGCGGGCGGCCAGCAGGAGGTCGATGAAACGGGCGCGTTCGGCCCGGTCCCGGCAGAGGGTGAAGACCTCCTCGAACTGGTCGACGACCACCCAGCCCACCGGCCCGGCTTCGGCGGACGGCGCCAGCAGCCGCCCGTACGTCTGCGCGGGCCGCGCGCCGGGGGTGAACACCCGCAGGACGGCCGTACCGCCGAGGCGGGCGATCTCCTCGCGGAGCCTGGGGATCATCCCCGCCCGCAGCAGCGAGGACTTGCCGCTGCCGGACGCCCCGAACAGCACCGCGAGGCGGTGGTCGGACACCAGCCCGCACAGCTCCTCGATCATCCGGTCGCGGCCGAAGAAGAGGTGCCGGTCGCCGGGCTCGAAGCGGGCCAGCCCCCGGTACGGCGCCCCGTCGTCCCCGTCCCCGGACATCGCGGCCGCCGACTCGGCCTCCTTCCAGCGGGGCTCCCAGTCACCGGGATCGCCGCCGCAGGCCCGGACGTAGCCCTGGAGGACGGCGAGCGACGGCAGCCGTTCCCCGGCCGCCGCCTGCGACAGCGTGGTGGCCGAGAACCCGGCCTCGCGGGCCATCTCCCGGTACGACGGCCCGCCGGCCGCCCGCCGCAGGGCGCGCAGTTCGTGCGCCAGCCGCTGGACGGGTCCGGCCTCCGGGTCCAGGGGTCTCTCGGGTCGCCCCATGTGTCACCTGCTTCCGCGCTGCTCCATACGCCTTCGTACGGTGCCTCGATGACACGTGAGTGAAGCATGTCCTAACAAAGAAGAGAGCGGTTTCTGCATTGATTGGCCTGCTGGAGAGGGGTGCCAATCAACTCCCGTGCTGTGAACGTCGGTTGCACCGAGCCGGAGCGACCGGCCCGCTGCCCGGCCCGACCGGCCGGGCGACCCCGCACCCGCACGTGGAGAACGACCTCATGCCCCAGGCAGTCAAGGCAGTCACCGCAGTCACGCGCAAGACGATGTCCCGCCTCGGCAAGGCCGCCCTCGTGGCCGGCACCACCACCGCACTGGCCATCGGCCTCGCGGGCAGCGCGTTCGCCGCCGCCCCCGGCCCACTGCCCTGGCAGGCCTCCGCCTACCAGGACAAGTACCAGCCCTACATCGACTACGACCACGACGGCTGCTACGCCTCCTCCGCCGTCGGCCCGGACGGACGCCTCAACGGCGGCCTCGCGACGAGCGGCGACCCCGGCGGCGACTGCCGTTACCTGGGCAGGGCCAACACCTACGTCCGCACCGCCTGCGACCCCACCTGGTGCGCGTACGTCTACTCCGTCTACATGGAGAAGGACCAGGGCCCCTTCACCGGCCACCGCCACGACTGGGAGGCCGTGGTCGTCTGGCAGAGGCGCGGCCAGGAGCAGCCGTCGTACATCTCCGCGTCCGCGCACGGAAATTACGAGACCAAGGCGTTCAACACCGTCGAACGCGACGGCAACCGCGCCAAGATCGTCTACCACCTGGACGGCGCCGGGACCCACGCCTTCCGCTTCGCCAAGTCCGGCGAGCAGGCGGAGGCCTGGGGCGACGGCGGCTGGGACAGGCCGGCCCTGGTCGCCCTGGACAGGCTCAAGAGCAGCAACCGCACGGCCTACGACGCGCTGAAGAACAGCGAGTGGGGCAGCGCCAACTTCCCGATCCAGGACAAGGGCGACCGGTTCTGGACGTCGCTGAGCCGAGCCAAGCCGTCCGGCATCACCTTCAGCCCCACCTACGACGCGCTCTGACTCGAAATAGCCGGAATCAGCCGTAGGCCCACGCTCCGACCGGGCGTGCCCGGTGCCCTGACGCACACGGCGAACGGCCCGGCCCAACCCGGCTGACAGTCCCACCGCGCACGACGGACCGCCGCCGTCGGAAGGACTCCCCCGCCCTCCGACGGCGGCCGCTCTCCCGTCCGCGCAGGCCCCGCACCCGTCACATGTCGTCGGAGCGGGGCGGCATGCCGGGGTCCTGCCGCCGCACGGGGTCGGTGTTGAGGTCGGTCCGCTCCCGCACCGGCTGGTTGGCCAGCGCGTCCGCGCGGCCCGCCTGGTAGGCGGACATGCTCCCGCGGGCGTTCGACGACTCCCGCTCGGCGGTGGTCAGCCAGCGCTCCCAGCGCTGCCGCATGGGGCCGATCATGCCGCCGCCCATTCCGACGATCAGGATGCCGGCGACGGTCGCGAGCGCCGCGTACAGCACCGGCTGGATGACGGTCATCGCGATGCCCGCCTGGCCGAGCGCGGCGAACACGCCGAGCACGAGGATGCAGGCCCACACACCGGTCGCGACGGCCCCGCCGTACGACACCGACGACAGGGCGCCGGCCACGATCGAGCGGACCGCGTTCGCGATGGCCATCGCCACGACGACCAGCACCACGGCGACGATGCCGCGCGGCAGCCAGGCCACGATGCCGTCGATCATCCTGCTGACCGGGTTGGCGCCGAACACACCCAGCGCGAGCTGGAGGGTGATCAGGATCAGGGCGTAGTAGACGATCTTGCAGACGATACCCGTCATGTCGTACTTGGAGTCACGGAGATAGCGGTCGGTGCCCGCCTTCTCCGCGAGCCGCTCGGACCCCACCTTCCGCAGGACGCGGTCCAGGATCCGCGTGATCATCTTCGACACGAACCAGCCGATGGCGAGGATGATGAGGAATCCGACGAGCTTCGGCACGAACTGCGCGATCTTCGACCAGGCGTCGTCCAGTCCCTGGGTGAAGTCGACGGCAAGGGTGGTGGCGTGGGCGGTGGCGTGGGCGGTGGCCATACGTGGCACCTTCCTCGGCTGACGAGCGTTCCCCTCCGTCCTGGATAGCAGTGACCAGGGCGTTCGGCCTCGCGGGACCGCCGGACGGGTGACGAACCGCTCAGCTCTGCGTCTGAAGGTGGCGGAGCTGCTCGCGGACGTGGTCCAGAGCGCCCTGCCGACGGCCCGGAACCCGGCCGCGCAGCTCCGCGAGCGCCGGCCCGAGAGCACGGGCCCGGTCCCGGTCCGTGATGCGCCCCCACTGGTGATGGGCCCGGTCCACGGCCGCCTCCACCGGTACCGCGTCGGCCGGCTGCCCCGCGGCCAGTCGCGCCGACGCGACCGCCATCCAGGTACGGCAGCTGCGCTCCGCGTCGCCCGCGAACATCGCCAGATCCGCCCGCACCTCGGACCAGTGCAGGACCTCCGCCGACCCGGCCCCGTGCGCGAGGAGAGCGGCATGCTCCCAACGGGCGGCGAGAGTGTCGGCGGCGGGATGATCACCGGCCTGGACGGCGGCGGTGATGAGGACGTGGGGGTCGTCCTGCGGCCCGTCCGGGTCCACCCCCTCCGGGGGGACTTGCGGACGAGGCCGTTCTGGCCGGTCGGGGGGTCTCGGGGCGAAGCCCTTGGGGACGCTCCCAGGGACGGGAACGGGAAGGGGCGGGGCGCCGGCCGGGGCGAACCCCGCCCCGGCAGCAAAGGCCCCCCAACCGCCCCCCCACAGCAC
>NZ_JARGEF010000418.1:0-3904 GCF_033794725.1 Streptomyces sp. ID05-39B
CCCATTTTTTTTTTTTCATGCAGAATCCAGCATACCAGTTTTTTGCCTGTTTCGGGGGTCCGGAGATGTGTTAAACGTCCCGACCTGAGGGCCGCGCCCCAGGCCCCCCTTTCGGCCCTGAGCGGGCCTCGTCCTCACACTCCCCCAGACGGGCTGAACGGCCTTACTGGTCCGACGAGAATCTGAGAGCCGCCGCCGGGATTCTCGCGTCGCACCACACCCTCGCCCCGTCACGGAGTTCGTTGTCGGGGCCGATCACGGCGCCGTCGCCGATGACCGTGCCGGTGAGGACGGAGCGTTCGCCCACGCGGGCCCGGGTGCCGATGAGGGAGTCGGTGATGACCGCGCCGGGTTCGATGACCGCTCCGGGCAGGATGGTCGAGCCGAAGACACGGGCGCCCTCCGCGACGAACGCCCCCTCGCCGACCACCGTGCCGCCGGTCAGCTTGGCGTCGGGGGCGACGGTTGCCGTCGGGAGGATCAGGCGGTCGCCGCAGCGGCCGGGGATCGCGGGGGACGGGGCGTGACCGAGGACCAGGTCCGCCGAGCCCCGGACGAAGGCCGCCGGGGTGCCGAGGTCCAGCCAGTACGTCGAGTCGACCATGCCCTGGAGGTGGGCGCCCGCGGAGAGGAGCTCGGGGAAGGTCTCACGTTCGACCGAGACGGGCCGGCCGGCCGGGATCGTGTCGATGACCGAGCGGCGGAAGACGTAGGCACCCGCGTTGATCTGGTCGGTGACGATCTCCTCGGGGGTCTGGGGTTTCTCCAGGAAGGCCAGGACCCTGCCCGTGTCGTCCGTGGGGACCAGGCCGTACGCCCTCGGGTCCGTCACCTTGGTGAGGTGGAGCGAGACGTCCGCGGACGTCTCCTCGTGGGTGGCCACCAGGCGCCTGATGTCCAGGCCGGTGAGGATGTCGCCGTTGAAGATCAGTACCGGGTCGTCGGGGCCCGAGTGGAGCCGGGACGCCACGTTGCGGATGGCGCCGCCGGTGCCCAGGGGCTCGTCCTCCGTGACGTACTCGATGTGCAGGCCGAGCGACGAACCGTCGCCGAAGTACGGTTCGAAGACCTCCGCCAGATAGCTCGTCGCGAGGACGATGTGGTCCACGCCTGCCGCTCTCGCCCGTGCCAGCTGGTGCGTGAGGAAAGGCACCCCCGCCGCCCTGACCATGGGCTTGGGCGTGTGCACCGTGAGCGGGCGCAGCCGGGTGCCCTTGCCGCCGACCAGGAGGATCGCTTCTGTCACCTTCGTCTCTGCTTCCTGCCGGGGACGGCCGAACTGTCTTTCGGCCGGCCAGTGTATGCAGACCGTTGTGCGCCAACTTCGATGGCCGTGCGGTGTCCCACGCGCAGTCCGCCCGACGGCTGTGGACGTGCCCCCGCCGAACGTGTCCTCCGTCCCGCCGGGGTCTCCCCGGGCCCCGGCGGTTCCGGGCCGGCGACGTCAGCGGCCCTGGTAGCCGGCCGCCGTCGTACGGGCCGAGCCGAGCTTGCCGTAGAGCTGCCGTCCTGGGCATTGCGTGGCGAATCCGTCCCGGTGTCCGGAGATCACGTTCAGTCGTACGTTCTTACCTTTTCGGTAGAGATTGCCACCGCCGGACGTCAGGTATGTCTTTCCGTTCGGATTGGCTCCGAACAGACCCAGCTTCCATGCCGTCAGGCGGGCGATGCCCTTGACCGCGGCGGCGGACGGCTTGGTGGAGGTGAACGTGCCGAGGACGGCGATCCCCATGCTGTTGCTGTTGAAGCCGAGGGTGTGGGCGCCAAGGACCGGCTTCGCCACACCCCCCGCGCGGCCCTCGTAGATGTTGCCGCACTTGTCGACGAGGAAGTTGTAGCCGATGTCCCGCCATCCCATGCTCTTGACGTGGTAGCGGTAGATACCCCGGATGACGGACGGGGCCTGCGAGCACTTGTACTTGTTGCCCGAGGCCGTGTGGTGCACGAAGGCCGCCTTGACCTTCTTCGTGTACACGAAACTCCTCTCCCGCAGCTTCTCGTCGGCGCCCCAGCCGCGGCGGGTCACGATGCCCGGACGGGGGCCGATGTACGGCTTCGCACGCTGAGCCGCCGTCAGTTCGCCGGAGCGCAGGGCGAGGAGTTCGCTCTCGGTGCCCGCACGGTCGAGGGCCGGGATCTCGGTGGCGTCGAGGGCGGCGAGCGGGGCGTTGGCCGCGGAGGCCTCGGCCGCCTGGGCGGTGGTGGCTCCGGCAATCGTGCCTTCGGTCAGTTCGGCCGCCGTGCCCGACGCCTCGGGGGCGTCCGCCGGGGCCGGTGCGGTCCCGGCCCGGATGCGGGGCGGGCCCACGGGGGCGTGGGCGGGGCCGGCGGCGTCGGTGGTGCCCGGGTCGACGAGCTCCAGGCGCATCCCCGCGGGGAGTTCCACGGACGAGGACACGGTGCGGGCGCCGCCCGCGGTGTCCTCCGTACGCTGCTCGGCGTCCGGGCTGACGCGGACCTCCACGCCGTCGGACTCCCCCACCCAGAGCGGGGCGGTGGCGCCGCGGACGTGACCGGAGGCGCGTTCGGGGGTGTCGGGGTCGGCGCCGTGGTCGGCGTTGTGCGTCTCGACGTCCTGCCAGGCGGACCAGGTGGCGGTGCCGGCGGCACGGGTACGGACCTGGACGCGGCCGTGCAGTTCGGCGTCCGGGTCGTCCCAGACGACGCCGAGGAGGGAGAAGGACCGTACGTCCCGGCGGAGCAGGCCCTGTTCGGCTCCCGTGCCGCCGAGGGCACGGTCGCGGGAGAGGGGGGTCAGGGGCAGCGACTGGGTGCTGCCGGCGAGCGGGGCGGCGGGGCCGGCGGGCCGGGCCGCGGCGGGTGCCGCCTGCACGGTCGTCGCCGGACGCGCCGTCACCGCGGTGGCGGGGGGCGTCAGCGGGAGGGCTAGTGCGGCCGCACAGGTGACGCCGATCGAGGAAGCAAGCAGTCCACGCATGCCACTGATCCTGGACATAGTCATACATTCCTGTCCATCGGGGACTTGAAGGGGCGTCGGCGGTCGTTCGGCCGAACCGGTGGCCCGGTGGCGGGCGTTCGCCGAGGCGCGGCGCGTACGCTGACGCGGGTGAACGCCACTGACCGCACCCCTGCCGACCTGCTGCGTTCCGCGCTCGCCGCGGACCCCGCGCGCCCCCTGGTGACCTTCTACGACGACGCCACGGGCGAACGGGTCGAATTGTCCGTGGCCACCTTCGCCAATTGGGTGGCCAAGACCGCCAACCTCATCCAGGACGGCCTGTCCGCCGAACCCGGTGACCGCGTCGCCCTGCTGCTGCCCGCGCACTGGCAGACGGCGGTGTGGCTGGTGGCGTGTTCCTCGGTCGGGGTCGTCGCGGACGTGGCCGGGGACCCGGCCCGCGCGGACTTCGTCGTGGCGGGGCCCGGCCGGTTCGAGGCGGGCCTGGCGTGCCGGGGCGAGCGGTACGCGTTGTCGCTCGCGCCGCTGGGCCGCCGCTTCGTCCCGGCGCCGCCGCAGGGATACGCCGACTACGCGGTGGACGTCCCGACCCATGGGGACCGCTTCGCTCCGTACGCGCCCGTCGACCCCGAGGAGCCCGCGCTGATCGTGGCCGGCGCGGAGTTCACGAGTGCGGAGCTGGTGGACCGCGCCCGCGCCGACGCTCCCGCCCTCGGCCTCCTGGGTCCCGGCTCCCGCCTTCTGTCGGGCCTGGCGTACGACACCTGGGAGGGCCTCAGCGCCGGCCTGTACGCCCCGCTCGCCACCGGCGGCTCGGTCGTCCTGTGCCGAAACCTGGACCAGGCGTCGAAGGAGACCCTGACGAGGCGGATCGACAGCGAGCGGGTGACGGCGACCGCGCGGTAGCCGGGCGCGGCATCGCGTACGGGCGCGTCTGCTGGGCCCACCTCCCCGGCGTGGGGCGACCTGGCGTTTCCTCGCCCC
>NZ_JARGEF010000419.1:0-3892 GCF_033794725.1 Streptomyces sp. ID05-39B
CCCCAGCACCCTCGGCCCCACCGGCACCACCCGCCTCAGCCACACGGCCCGGCCCCGGCCCCTGCCGCGCCCACCGCGTGGACAGCAACTGCTCCGTGCCCGCTCGGCAGGCGGCAAGCACCTCGTCGAGATGATCGAGCTTGCGGCCGATCCGGCCCAGGCGCAGGCCGCCCGAACGCAACCGGTAGTCGTGCAGGTCGACCCGGACCCAGGAGTCACCCGCGGTGAGGTTTGGCGCCGCGGCGACCGCCCGGTCCAGGTCCTGGGCCCGCAGCGGCATCCGGATCTCCTCGCGTTCCATCAGCCCGAGCATCCGCATCGCGGCCCACGCGGCCCGCCGCAGCCTCAGCCCACGGACGGCAGCCTCCGCGTACGGCCGGACGGTGTAGGCCAGTTCGGCCGTGAGCCGTCCGGGCAGCAGCAGGTCCTCGCAGGTCTTCTCCAATGCCTCGCGCAGCCCCGGATCGGCGCAGGACAGGAAACCGCCGGCCTTGGCGCCGACGTGCTTGGACAGGCTGAAGACGGAGGCATCGCCCCAGGCCCCGACCGGCCGGCCGGCCACGTCGCTGCCGATGGCGTGCGCCCCGTCCTCGAACAGGGGAATCCCGAGCGCGTCACACCTGGCCCGCAGCCGCGGCGCGTCGTCCGGATTGCCGTACAGGTTCGTGGTCAGCACCGCGGACAGGGAGCGCCACAGCTCGTCCGGCACCGCGTCGACGTCGATCGACGCGTCCAGCGGGTTCAACGGCGCCTGCACAGGTCTGAGTCCGGCCGCGAGCAGGACGAAGAAGATCACGTCGTCGTTGACCGGCGACATCAACACCCGTCCGCCCGGCGGGCACCAGTGACGCAGGGCCACGAACAGCCCGAACCGGCACGACGGCACGTACACGCATTCCCGGCCGAGTCTGCCGCGCATGGTCTCTTCCAGCCGTTTCGGCCGTGAAGCATGCCGCGTCGACCCGAGGCCGGCCTCCCCTGTGGCCATCCGCCCCCCAAAGTGCCATGGGAAGGCCCCCTCCCCGAGGCCTTCCAGCACCCGCCCAGAGTCGCCCCTTTCGCACCACTCCGTCAAGATTGCGGACCGGCCTGTGGACAACTTCCCGTACACGAACGAACGCGGAGCGCTCCGTCCGTGCCGCCCCATCCCTCACCTCCCGTGTCACTCCCGTGTCGCTCCGGTGTCCCTCCCGCGAGGTCAGCCGTAACGTGTGCCGCGGCTCGGCACACCCGCAGAGCACCCGCGGAGCACCTGCGCACGCCCGGCACCTCGGCCGTGGCGAACACATGTGCACACCTGGCGAACAGATGGAGAGCACGAAAGTGAGGCAGCACCCCATGCCCCCCTTGTCCCCGTTCGACCTCCCCGAGGGCGACCCCTTCGGCCCGCACAACCTCCCCTACGGCGTCTTCTCCCTCCTCAGCCCCGAGGCCGGCTCTCACGCGGAGTCAGAGACCGGGACCAGCTCCAACTCCGCCTCCGCCTCCGCCTCCGCCTCCGGGCAGCGGACCGTCGGTGTCCGGCTCGGCGACCATGTGCTGGACGCCGCTGCGGCAGCCCGTGCCCTCGGCTCCCCGCACGCCGACCTGCTCGGCCGCCCGACCCTCAACCCGCTGCTGGCGGCGGGCCGTCCGACCTGGTCCGAGGTGCGCCGCGCCCTCACCAACTGGGTCACGGACATCTCCCTCCGGGAGACGCTGCTGCCCTTCCTGCACCCCCTTTCCTCGGTGACCCTGCACCTCCCCTTCGAGGTGGCCGACTACGTCGACTTCTACGCCTCCGAGCACCACGCCCGGAACGCGGGCGCCATCTTCCGTCCGGACGCCGCGGACACCCTCCTGCCGAACTGGAAGCACCTGCCGATCGGCTACCACGGTCGCGCCGGCACGGTCGTGGTCTCCGGCACGGACGTCGTCCGCCCCTCGGGCCAGCGCAAGGCGCCCACCGATCCGGCCCCCGTCTTCGGCCCGTCCCAGCGGCTCGACATCGAGGCCGAGGTCGGTTTCGTGGTGGGCACGCCGTCGCGGCAGGGGCACCCGGTACCGCTGACCGGCTTCCGTGAGCACGTCTTCGGTCTGTGCCTCCTCAACGACTGGTCGGCCCGCGACATCCAGGCCTGGGAGTACGTCCCCCTCGGCCCGTTCCTCGGCAAGTCCTTCGCCACATCGGTGTCGGCGTGGATCACCCCGCTGGAGGCGCTGGAGAACGCGCGGCTGTCACCCCCCGAGCGCACCCATCCCCTGCTGCCCTACCTCGACGACTCCGCCACCGAGCCCGCCGGCTACGACCTGCGCATCTCGGTCGCCATCAACGGCCACGTCGTCTCCGAACCCCCCTTCTCCACCATGTACTGGACGGCCGCCCAGCAACTGGCCCACCTGACGGTCAACGGTGCCTCCCTGCGCACCGGCGACCTCTACGGTTCGGGCACCGTGAGCGGCCCGTCCGACAACCAGCGCGGCTCCCTCCTGGAGTTGAGCTGGAACGGCCGCGACCCCCTGGAACTCCCCGACGGCAAGCGGACCTACCTGGAGGACGGGGATGTCGTGACCCTGTCGGCCTGGGCGCCGGGTCCGGGCGGACTGCGCGTCGGTCTGGGTGAGGTGAACGGGCGGGTTCTCGCGGGCTGACTCCGGCGGCCCGCACCGTCATACTGGCGGCGGGAACGGTCCGTACCGGGCCCGCCGCACGCACCTTCCCGGAGCACGCCTGCCGGCCGTCGCTCCGACCCGTACTCCCCCCGTCTCTTCCGACCAGGATCCGGAGCCCGTGGCAATGACCCTCTGCCTGCTCCTGCTGAGCGTCGTCGCCCTGACCGCCGCCGTGCCGGTCCCGCGCGCGCTGACCCGGGCCGAGTGGCCCGAGCGGGAGCCGGTGGTCGCCCTGTGGGTGTGGCAGTGCCTGGTCGCCACGGTGCTGCTGTGCTGTCTGACGGCGCTGGTCCTGGGGGCCGCCGCCGTCTTCCACACCGTCCGCAGCCAGGTCTTCGCCCCCGCGCCGCCGGCCGTGACGGAGGCCTACGACCTGTCCACCGCCCCGCTGTGGGCGACGGCCCTCACGCTGCTGTTGGCCTGCGGGGCCGCCTGGACCACCGCCATGCTCGCCCGCGAGCTGGTCGAGACCCGCAGGCGCCGCGGCCGGACCCGCGCCCATCTGCGCGAACGCGCCCCCGACCTGCCGGCCGGACTGCCCTCCGCCCGGGGTCCGCTGCTCGTGCTCGAGGACGAGTACCCGGACGCCTGGTGGATGCCCGGCAACCCACCCCAGCTGATCGTGACCACCGGTGCCCTGCACCGCCTCACCTCCCGTCAGCTGGACGCGGTCCTCACCCATGAGCGGGGACACGCCCGCGCCCACCACGACTGGCTGACGCATCTGTCGACGGCCCTGGCGACCGGCTTCCCGCGCATCCCCCTGTTCGCCCATTTCTGCGACCAGACACATCGCCTCGTCGAACTCTCCGCCGACGACACCGCGTCCCGCCGCTGCGGTCACCTCACGACGGCCCTGGCGCTGATCGAGCTGAACCAGCACCGAGGCGTCCTGTCCTGCGCGTCCTCCCACCGCCTGCTGGGCGAACGCGTGGACCGTCTCCTCCAGCCGCCCCCACGGCTGCTGCGCCGGCACCGGGCCCTGACGACGACCGTGGCCGCACTGGTCCCGCTGCTCCCGCTGCTGATCACCTTCGCCCCGGGCCTGACCGCACTGGCCTGAGCGCACTGGTTGAGCGCACCGACCTGACCGCACCAACCTGACCGCACTGCCCCCAGCGCCGACCGGGGGCTGAGCGCCGCCCGAGGCCGGCGCTCAGCCCCCGGTCGGCGCTGGGGGCAGTCCTTTTCCCTTATACACATCTAAAAGACAACGAAACAGGCAGAAAACTCGTATACA
>NZ_JARGEF010000041.1:0-43041 GCF_033794725.1 Streptomyces sp. ID05-39B
CCCCCGCGTCAGCTGCCCGCCCCCGCGTCGGCCGCCCGCCTGCGCGGGCGACGTACCCGTTGTGTCAGGGTCGCCAGCCGGGCCGTCCGGACCGACCAGGTCGCCTTGACCGTCGTCCAGCGGTCGCTGAGGTCCCACACCGCGCGGATGGCCGAACGCGGTGCCACGACCGCCCGCAGCCGGGTGCGCCGGCCGGCCCGCGCCCGCAGCGCCACCCGCACGCGGCGCACCTCCTCGGGCAGTCCGGCCTCGGCCCGGGGCTGCGGGGCGAACAGCACCTGCTCCACGGCACCCGCCACCCGGTGCACCGAAGCTGCCACCGTTTCGTCCAGCTCACCGAGCCGGACGATCCGCGCCGCCGCCCGGCGGGGCGTCAGCGCCTCGTCGGGCGGGATCCCGTAGTCCCAGGCCGTGTCGGTCAGCTCGCGCCAGACCGCCAGGACATGCGCGACGGCCGCCTCGGTGACCTCCTCCGACGGCACGTCCAGCAGCACCGCCGAACCCCCGACCGTCGGCTGCCCGACCTCGCGTCCGCGGGGTCCGGGAGCTGCCCGGCGCACCGCCGCGGAACCGGTGTGCTGAGCCGAGGCCAGCCGCACCGACCGCCGTCTCAGCCGCCACAGCATCGGCAACAGGAGCACGACCAGTGACGCCAGCCCCAGCACCGCCCAGCCGGCGATCTTGTACCAGGGCGGGCCGCCCCCGCCCTGCTCCGCCTCGTCCAGCGGCAGCGCACTGACACAGCCCTGGACCCGCTTCTCCTCCGACGTGCAGCTGGTGCTCGCCGACGGCGCGGCCGACGGAGCCGCGTCCGCCGAGCGCGAGGCCTGCGGGAGATCCGGCACAGCGTTGCCCGGCGTGTCCGGCAGCGTGTACGCAGGCGTCGATCCACGGGTCGGGGTCGGCTCGAACCGGGTCCAGCCCACGCCCTCGAAGTACAGCTCCGGCCACGCGTGCGCGTCCTTCAGGCTCACCGCGACCGAACCGTCCGACTGCGTGGAACCGGGCGCGAAGCCCACCGCCACCCGCGCCGGAATGCCCAGCGTGCGGGCCATCGCCGCCATCGCGAACGAGAAGTGCACGCAGAAGCCCTGCTTGTCCCGCAGGAAGCGGGCGATCGCGTCCCGGCCGGTGCCGACCTTGACCTCGGTGTCGTAGGCGAAGCCCCCCGTCACCGCGAACCACTCCTGGAGCTTCACCGCCCGCTCGTAGTCGTTCGACGAGCCCTCGGTGATCTCGCGGGCCCTCTGTGACACCACCGCCGGCAGGGTGTCCGGCAGCTCCGTGTACTCGCCGCGCAGCGAACCACGGGCCGCCGGCGCCGAGGCCAACTGCTCCGCCGTCGGCCGCACCTGGAGGCTCTTCACCTCGTAGGTCTTGCCGCGCGTGGTCTGGCGGTGGTCGCCGACGACGGTCATGCCCACCGGCTCGTACCGCCATCTGCCGCTGACCTGCACACCGCTCGGCGGGTACGGCATCGGCAGCCAGTCCTGGGCGTACCAGTCCGCGGCGGCCACCCTGGTGGTGATCTCCGCGCGCCGGACGTCCGCGCCCAGGCCGGGCGGCGTCGGCAGATCGTCGGGCACGGCGACGACGTCCCGCTGCGACGGCTTCCACGTGGTGCCGTCGAAGTCGTCCAGGGAGACGATCCGCAGATACAGGTCGGAGAGGTCACCGCTGTTGGTGCGCAGGGTCAGGACCGTGCGGTCCTCGTCCACGTTCAGGCTGTCGCGCAGCGACACCAGGGGGTTGACCGCGGAGATCGTGCCCCCGCCGCCGGTGCCCGAGCCGACCCCGCTGCCCGTGCCGCCCAGCAGACCGCCGTCGATCGCGGGAAGCGGCAGCAACGGCACCGCCAGCGCCACGCCCAGGGCGGCCGCGCCGATACGCCGCCCGGTGCGCACCGGGGCCACCGGGCCGGGCTGTCTGCCCGGATCGCGCGGGCCGCCCCCGAAGACGCGGCCCCACTGCGAGAGGCGCTCCCGGCCCTCGGCGAGCAGCAGCATCAGATAGCCGCCGCCGGCCACCAGGAACCACAGCCATTCGGCCCCGCCGTCGGACAGCCCCGCGGCGACCGAGTACAGCGCGAGCAGGGGCAGGCCGGCCGGCGCGGCGTTGCGGTAGGTCACCGCGAGGGTGTCCACCGCCAGCCCGATCACCAGCACACCGCCGACCATCATCAGCCGGATGCCGTCGGACAGCGGGGCCGGTATCGCGTACCGCCCCACGTCGTCGGTGCCCGCCTGGAGCAGGTCGGCGAAGTGCTGGAAGGCCTGCGGGCCGGGGATCAGCCCGGCGAGGGCCTGCTGCCGGGCGAAGACCAGGGTGAGCAGCACCAGCGTGACCAGGGCCTGCGCCAGCACGGTCAGCGGCCGGGCCAGCGGCACCCGCCGGGCCGCCGCGCCCACCGCGGACTGGACGGCCAGCAGGAAGGCCGCCACGAGGATCCACGAGGTCTGCTGGACCAGGGGCAGCAGGGCGCAGGCGGCCATCAGGGTGGCCGCCACGGAGCACAGCGTCAGTCGGGCCCGCCCGCTCATGATCCCGCCCCCCTTCCGCTCGGTCCGCCGGCCGTCACGACCCCCGAACGCTCCCGGTCCGCCTGCTGCCACAGCTCGTTCAGCGGAGCGCCCCGCGGCACGCTCACGGCGGTCCAGCCCGCCTCGCGCAGCATCCGCAGCCGCTCCTCCTGCCTGTTCATCGGATGAGGCACGTCATTCGGTTCACGCACCCAGCTGTCGCCGTCCAGGAGGAAGGCGACGGCGCCCCCGCTGCGCTGGCGCATCTTGGCGGCCACCGCGGCCTCCTCCTCGTCGAGGTCGCCGAGGAAGGCCACCAGCAGCCCTTCGTTGCCCCCGCGCAGCACGTCGTAGGCAGGGGACAGGCCGATGCCGTCGGAGTGGTCGATCACCGCGAGGGTGTCCATCATCAGCCCGGCCGCGTCGGCCGATCCCTGACCGGAACCGGCGAACCCGTCGGCGCCCTCACCGGGCACCGAACTGCCCGTGTCGGTCAGCAGCCGCACGGAGAAGCCACGCTCCAGCATGTGCACCAGGACGGACGCGGCACCCGAGACCGCCCATTCGAAGGCCGAGTCGGGGCCCGCGCCCCGGTAGGCGGGCCCACGGGTGTCCAGCAGCACCGTGCAGCGGGAGCGCTGGGGCTGCTCCTCGCGGCGCACCATCAGCTCGCCGTAGCGGGCGGTGGAACGCCAGTGCACCCGGCGCAGATCGTCGCCGTAGCGGTAGCCGCGCGGGATCGCGTCGTCCTCGCCGGCCAGCGCCAGCGAGCGCTGCCGCCCGTCGCCGTACCCCTTCGCCTCGCCGCCCAGCCGGACGGAGGGCAGGGCCTCCACCCGCGGGATGACCGTCAGGGTGTCGTACGTCGAGAAGGAGCGGGTCAGCTCGCACATGCCGAACGGGTCGTTCAGCCGCAACTGGAGCGGGCCCAGCGGGTAGCGGCCGCGCAGGTCCGAGCGGACCCGGTAGGAAACCTCGCGGCGGCCGCCCGCCTCGACCCGGTCCAGGACGAAGCGGGGACGCGGGCCGAGGACGTAGGGCACCCGGTCCTGGAGCATCAGCAGGCCGGTGGGCAGCCGGGAGACGTTGTCCATGCGCAGATGGACGCGGGCCTCGCTGCCCGCCGGTACGCGCGCCGGGGAGAGCCGGCGGCTGCCGGCGACCCGGTAGCGGGTGCGGTAGACCACGGCCGCGCAGACCAGCGGCAGCACGGTCAGCAGCAGCCCGACCCGCAGCAGGTCGGGCTGGCCGAGGACATAGGCACAGATCGCGGCCGCGACCCCGGCCGCCAGGAAGGAGCGGCCACGGGTGGTGAGCCCGGCCAGGGCGGTGCGTGCGCCGCCCTTGTCCCCGGGGTCCGCCTCCGCCTGCCCGGCCGCGCCGATGGTCATCCGAGCCTCCGCGGCGGCTGTCCGTACGCCTGCGGGCCGCCGCCCAGGCCGAAGCCGCGCTGCTGCTGGGAGCCCGCGGGCACCGGGGTGCGCTGGATGATCTCCTCCACGACCTGCTCCGAGGTGCGGCGGTTCAGCTGGGCCTGCGCGGTGGGCAGCAGCCGGTGGGCCAGGACGGCCACGGCGAGGCCCTGCACGTCGTCCGGCAGCGCGTAGTCCCGGCCGCTGAGGGCGGCGGACGCCTTCGCCGCGCGCAGCAGATGCAGCGTCGCGCGCGGGGAGGCACCGAGTCTGAGGTCGGGGTGCGTGCGGGTGGCGGAGACCAGGTCGACCGCGTACCGCCGGATCGCCTCGGCGACGTGGACCCCGCGGACCGCCTCGATCAGTTTCAGGATCTCGTGCGCGTGCGCCACCGGCTGGAGGTCGTCCAGGGGGTTCACCCCGCCGTGGACGTCGAGCATCTGCAGCTCGGCCTCCGGGCTGGGATAGCCGATGGAGACCCGGGCCATGAAGCGGTCGCGCTGGGCCTCGGGCAGCGGATAGGTGCCCTCCATCTCCACCGGGTTCTGCGTGGCCACCACCATGAAGGGGCTGGGCAGTTCGTAGGTCTGCCCGTCCATGGTGACCTGGCGCTCCTCCATCGACTCCAGCAGCGCGGACTGGGTCTTGGGCGAGGCGCGGTTGATCTCGTCGCCGATCACGATCTGCGCGAAGATCGCGCCCGGCTTGAACTCGAAGTCACGGCGCTGCTGATCCCAGATGGACACGCCCGTGATGTCCGACGGCAGCAGGTCCGGCGTGAACTGGATACGCCGGACCGAACAGTCGATGGACCGGGCCAGCGCCTTCGCCAGCATGGTTTTGCCCACGCCGGGGACATCTTCGATCAGAAGATGCCCCTCGGCGAGAAGCACTGTCAGAGAAAGCCGTACGACCTCGGGCTTGCCCTCGATCACTCCCTCCACCGAACTGCGGACTCGCTCCACAGTGGCGGTCAGATCCGTAAGGCTTGCTCGCTCGTCATAGGTCGTCACCCGGCCCTCCTCGGCCCGTACATTTCCGGGCCGACGCTCTGCGATGCGGACCGGCCCACCCCGAAACACGGACACCACGCGGGAAATGCTCAGCGTGACGTCACTCCCGCATTCTTGCTGCCGTTACCGTTTCGTGTCACTCGCCTGTGGACAACTGACAGCGATATGTCAGGTCTTAAGACTGTTCGGACGGGTCGATTTCCCTCAGCAGACCCGTCTTCACGTCGAAGACGAAGCCCCGTACGTCGTCGGTGTGCACCAGGAACGGCGAGGTACGCACGCGCTGCATCGACTGCCGCACGTCCTGATCGACGTCCCGGAACGCCTCCACCGCCCAGGCCGGACGCTGTCCGACCTCCATCTCCAGATCGTGCCGGAACTCCTCGGTGAGGGTCTCCAGGCCGCAGCCGGTGTGGTGGATCAGCACCACGCTGCGGGTGCCCAGGGCCCGCTGGCTGATCGTGAGGGAGCGGATCACGTCATCGGTGACGACACCCCCCGCGTTGCGGATGGTGTGACAGTCGCCGAGTTCGAGGCCGAGGGCGTCGTGCAGGTCCAGGCGGGCGTCCATGCAGGCCACCACGGCCACGTGCAGCACGGGGTGCGCGTCCATTCCCGGGTCGCTGAACGCGGCGGCGTATTGCCGGTTCGCCTCGACCAGGCGGTCGGTGACCGTACCGCCACTGGGTATGGCGGCCTCGGAGCCGGTGGGTACCGATGCGGAAGTCGTCATACCGATGACGTTACTGGTCACATGCTCTCCGGTCGCGTTGTGAGAGGGGGTAAAGAACGTCATCCCGGTCCCTTGTGAGGTAACCCACACGAGTGGCGGGAGCGGGCCCGTAGGAGTGATTTTCCCGTAATCGCCGCTTCACACGCGTACCGGACCGCGACGCGCAGGCCGGTTGATTGACCGCGAGACAGGGTGGACTAAAGTGACGCGAAGCGGGAGGCGGCGATCTCCCCGCTGCACTGAACTCCCCGAGAGACCCCCGGCGCGGCCGCCGGAGATCTCCCCGCGTGCGCGGCGCGTACGTACGGCTCGGCCTCCTCCCGCTCCCGGTCGGCTGACGCTTCCGGCGCCGGCGGACCTCCCCTTCTTCGAGCGGGCGGGGACCCGGCGGTGCGTACGGGCCCGCCGGATCTGAGAGGGCCCCTTGAGCCAGCGACACGTCCCGGTGATGCTCCAGCGGTGCCTGGACCTGTTGGCCCCCGCCCTCCAGCGGCCCGCAGCGGTGGTCGTCGACTGCACGCTCGGCCTCGGCGGGCACAGCGAGGCCCTGCTGACCCGGTTCCCCGAGGCCCGCCTCGTCGCCCTCGACCGCGACAAGGAGGCCCTGCGGCTGTCCGGCGAGCGTCTCGCGCCCTACGGCGACCGCGCCACCCTCGTGCACGCCGTGTACGACGAACTTCCCGAGGTGCTCGACCGGCTCGGCATCGCGCGCGTGCAGGGCGTCCTCTTCGACCTCGGCGTCTCCTCCATGCAGCTCGACGAGGCCGACCGGGGCTTCGCCTACGCGCAGGACGCCCCCCTCGACATGCGCATGGACCAGACGACCGGCGTCAGCGCCGCCGAGGTCCTCAACACCTACCCGCCGGGCGAACTCGTGCGCATCCTGCGCGCGTACGGCGAGGAGAAGCAGGCCAAGCGGATCGTCTCCGCGGTCGTGCGCGAGCGGGAGAAGGAGCCGTTCACCAACAGCGCCCGGCTCGTCGAGCTGATCCGCGACGCGCTGCCGCAGGCCGCCAAGCGCACCGGCGGCAACCCCGCGAAGCGCACGTTCCAGGCGCTGCGCATCGAGGTCAACGGCGAGCTGTCGGTCCTGGAGCGGGCTGTCCCGGCCGCCGTGAAGACCCTCGACGTCGGCGGACGGATCGCCGTGCTGTCGTACCACTCGCTGGAGGACCGGCTGGTCAAGCACGTGCTCGCGGCGGGCGCCGCCACCACCGCGCCGGCCGGACTGCCCGTCGTGCCCGAGCGCTACCAGCCGCGCCTCAAGCTGCTCACCCGCGGTGCCGAACTTCCCACGGAGGAAGAGGTCGCCGAGAACCGGCGGGCCGCCCCGGCGCGGCTGCGCGGGGCCGAGCGCATCAGGGAGGACGTCGAGTGACGGGCGTGCGGCGGGCGGACCGGGGGACATCCCGGCCCAGCGGGTTCCTGACGGACGACCCAGGGGAGGGCGAGTGAGCAGGACACCCCGGCTGAAGGGGCGGGCCGCCCGGCTCGCGCGGCTCTTCCCGGCCCGGCCGCGGCAGGCGGCCCGCACCCCGTTCGTCCTGCTCGTCGTCCTGCTCCTGGGCGGCGGCCTGATCGGCCTGCTGGTGCTGAACTCCGCCCTCAGCGAGGGCTCGTTCAAGATGGACGACCTTCAGAAGGACACCAAGAGCCTCACCGACGAGGAGCAGGCGCTCCAGCGGGACATCGACTCCTACTCCGCGCCGGACGCCCTCCAGCGCCGTGCACGTGAACTCGGCATGGTCCCCGGCGGCGACCCGGCCTTCCTCGACCCGAACGGCACCGTGAAGGGCGTTCCCTCGGCCGCGGCCCCGCACTCCCCGGCCGCCGTACGGCCCCCCGAGGCCCTCGCGACCCTGCCGGCCTTCCCGTCGGCCGGCGCCGCGACGGCCGCCCCCGCCGGTGCCTCTCCGACCGCTGAATCCCCGACGGCCGACACAACCGTGCCCGAACCGGAGGCCACCGCCCCCGGCGTTACACCGACCGCAGCCACTCCCA
Source organism: Streptomyces sp. ID05-39B (assembly GCF_033794725.1). Lineage (NCBI taxonomy): Bacteria > Bacillati > Actinomycetota > Actinomycetes > Kitasatosporales > Streptomycetaceae > Streptomyces > Streptomyces sp. ID05-39B. Next base: position 7,679 of record NZ_JARGEF010000041.1, read on the forward strand.
CGACTCCCGGCAGGTGACGGAAGTGTCCGACAGGGAACCGGCCGCCGCACGGCCCGCCGCCCCCCGCGTCATCCGGCTCGGCAGCCCGCGCCCCCGGCTGCGTCTGGTCGGCCTCGCGCTGGCCCTGGTGCTGATCGCCTTCGTGGTCCGGCTGCTCCAGGTGCAGGCCGTCGACGCGAGCACCTACGCCGCCAAGGCCGAGCGGAACCGGTACGTCGGCCAGATCCTGGCGGCCGAACGCGGAGAGATCACCGACCGCTCCGGAGTGGCCCTCGCCTCCAGCGAGGACGCCTACGACATCACCGCCGACCCGTCGATGTTCGCCCCCGCGGAGCTGAAGACCGGCGACGGCCCCGAGCAGGCGGCGGCCCTCCTCGCCCCGATCCTCGGCCAGGAGCAGTCCGAACTCGTCAAGAAGCTGCGCCCCCGCAACTCCGACGCCCGCTACGCCAAGCTGGCCGGCCGCCAGACCCCGCAGGTCTGGAAGCAGATCAAGGACCTGAAGTCCGCGCTCGCCACCAAGGCCGAGTCGGACCCCGCCACGGTCAACGTGCTGGCCGGCGTCTTCTCGGTGCCCAGCAGCAAGCGCGTGTACCCCAACGGTGAACTGGCCGCCGGAATACTGGGCTGGGTCAACGCCGAGGGCAAGGGCGGCGGCGGCGTCGAGCAGCAGCTGAACACCACCCTGGCCGGCAAGGACGGCAAGATCCGCTACGCCCAGTCCGGTGGCCGCCAGGTGCCCACCGCGGGCTCCACCGAGACCCCGGCCGTGCCCGGCTCCGACGTCGAGCTGACCATCGACCGGGACATCCAGTGGGCCGCCCAGAACGCCATCACCGAGCAGGTCAAGGAGTCCAAGGCGGACCGCGGTTACGTCATCGTCCAGGACACCCGCACCGGGGAGATCCTCGCCCTGGCCAACTCGCCCGGCTTCGACCCCAACGACCTGAGCAGGGCGAACCCTGACGCCCTCGGCAACGCTGCCCTCCAGGACGCCTACGAGCCCGGCTCCACCGCCAAGGTCATGTCGATGGCCGCCGTACTGGAGGAGAACGCGGCCACACCGCTGACGCACGTCACCGTGCCGAACCGGCTGCACCGCGGCGACCGGCTGTTCCAGGACGACATCGACCACGCGACCTGGTACCTCACGCTCAACGGCGTGCTCGCCAAGTCCAGCAACATCGGCACGATCCTGGCCACCGGCCAGCTCGGCAGGACCCAGGCGCAGGCCAACCAGACCCTCTACTCCTACCTGCGCAAGTTCGGCATCGGCAGTCACACCGGACTCGGCTTCCCCGGCGAGACGAAGGGCATCCTCGCGGCGCCCGGCGACTGGTCGACCTCGCAGCAGTACACGATCCCCTTCGGCCAGGGCGTCTCCATCAACGCGCTCCAGGCGGCCTCCGTCTATTCGACGATCGCCAACGGCGGCGTGCGCGTGGAGCCGACCCTGGTGCGCGGCACCAAGGGCCCGGACGGCCGCTTCACCCCCGCCGAGGCCCCGCAGAAGACGCGGGTGGTCAGCCCGAAGACGGCGAGGACCCTCGCCCAGATGCTGGAGTCGGTCGTGGACGACCGGGAGGGAACCGGCACCAAGGCGCGTATCCCCGGCTACCGCGTGGCGGGCAAGACGGGCACCGCCAACCGCGTGGATCCGGCCACCGGCAAGTACCGCGGCTACACGTCGTCGTTCGCCGGTTTCGCACCCGCCGACAACCCCCGGGTGACCGTGTACTGCGCGATCCAGAACGCCACGCAGGGCGGCTACTTCGGCGGTCAGATCTGCGGCCCGATCTTCAAGAAGGTCATGGAGTTCTCCCTGAAGACGCTCCAGATCCCGCCGACCGGGGCGCAGCCCGCGAACCTCCCGGTCTCCTTCGCCCCGTGACCCAGCCCGCCAGATCCGCCCGCCCGAACCGCCCGCCAGTGTTCAGCGCCGAACCAGCCAGGGAACCAGCTCGTGACCATGATCACCCCCGATCCCGCGAACCAGGCACCACCCGCCGCCTCACTTCGCTCCCGACCAGCCGCGCCCGGTACGCTCACCGCCGTGCCACACGCTGATCAGTCCCAAACCCCTCAGAAGGGCGCTTCCGTGACATACCCGGGGCCGCCGCGTCCGGTTCACGTCCCCGCCACACCCCTGGCGGAACTGGCCGGACAGCTGGGTGCCGAACAGCCGGAGAGCGCCGCGGAGGTCACGGGCATCACCCACGACTCACGCGCCGTCCGCCCCGGCGACCTGTACGCCGCCCTCCCGGGCGCCCGCCTGCACGGCGCCGACTTCGCCACCCAGGCCGCGAGCCTCGGCGCGGTCGCCGTGCTGACCGACCCGGCCGGCGCCGAGCGCGCCGTCGCGACCGGCCTCCCGGTCCTGGTCGTCGACGACCCGCGCGGACAGATGGGCGAGCTGGCGGCCACGATCTACGGCCACCCCGGCCCCGAGCTGCTCCAGATCGGGATCACCGGCACCTCCGGCAAGACCACCACCGCCTATCTCGTCGAGGGCGGCCTGAAGTCGGCCAAGGCCACCGGGCTGATCGGCACGGTCGAGACGCGCATCGGCGACGAGCGCATCAAGTCCGAGCGCACCACCCCGGAGGCCACCGACCTCCAGGCGCTGTTCGCCGTCATGCGCGAACGCGGCGTCGAGGCGGTCGCGATGGAGGTCTCCAGCCACGCCCTGGTCCTCGGCCGGGTCGACGGCTGTGTCTTCGACATCGCCGTGTTCACCAACCTCAGCCCGGAACACATGGAGTTCCACTCCGACATGGAGGACTACTTCCGGGCCAAGGCGCAGCTGTTCACCCCGCTGCGCAGCCGGCTCGGTGTGGTCAACTTCGACGACGAGTACGGCCGCCGGCTGGCCGCCGAGGCCGCCGTCCCGGTCGTCACGTTCTCCGCCGAGGGCCACCCCGACGCCGACTGGCGGGCCGTGGACGTCCAGGTCGGCCCGATGGACTCGACGTTCACCGTCCTCGGCCCCGACGGCGAGCGCATCTCCGCCAGGTCGCCGATCGCAGGCCCCTTCAACGTGGCCAACAGCCTCGCCGCGATCGTCGCCCTCGCCGCCGCCGGGATCGACCCGCGGACCGCCGCCGACGGCGTGGCCGCCGTACCGGGGGTGCCGGGCCGGCTGGAGCGGGTGGACGCCGGACAGGACTACCTCGCGGTCGTCGACTACGCGCACAAGACGGACGCCGTCGAGTCGGTGCTCAAGGCGCTGCGCAAGGTCACCAAGGGCCGGCTGCACGTGGTGCTCGGCTGCGGCGGCGACCGCGACACGACCAAGCGGGGCCCGATGGGCGCCGCCGTGGCCAGGCTCGCCGACACCGCCGTACTGACCTCCGACAACCCCCGCTCCGAGGACCCCCTCGCGATCCTCGCGGCGATGCTCCAGGGCGCCGCTTCGGTGCCGGCCCACGAGCGCGGCGAGGTGCAGCTGTTCGAGGACCGGGCCGCCGCGATCGACGCCGCCGTCGGCCGGGCGCGGCCCGGGGACACCGTGCTGGTCGCGGGCAAGGGCCATGAGCAGGGCCAGGACATCGCCGGTGTGGTCCGTCCCTTCGACGACCGCCAGGTGCTTCGCGAAGCTATCCAGAAGACCCAGGGATGAACTTGTGATCGCCCTCTCCCTCGCCGAGATCGCCGCAGTCGTCGGCGGGCAGACGTACGACATACCGGATCCGTCCGTCCAGGTCACCGGGCCCGTCGTCCGGGACTCCCGTGAGGTGGAGCCCGGCAGCCTCTTCGTCGCCTTCGTCGGCGAACGGGTGGACGGCCACGACTACGCGCGGGCGGTCGTCGGGGCGGGCGCGGCGGCCGTACTGGCCTCGCGCCCCGTCGGCGTGCCCGCGATCGTCGTGGACGACGTCCAGGCGGCGCTCGGCGCCCTCGCCCGGCACGTCGTACGCACGCTCGGCACGACCCTCGTGGCCCTCACCGGCTCGGCCGGCAAGACCAGCACCAAGGACCTCATCGCCCAGGTCCTGCGGCGCAAGGCGCCGACGGTGTTCACACCCGGATCGCTCAACAACGAGATCGGGCTGCCGCTGACCGCCCTGTCCGCCACCGAGGAGACGAAGTTCCTCGTGCTGGAGATGGGCGCCCGCGGCATCGGCCACATCCGCTACCTCGCCGATCTGACGCCACCGAGGATCGGCCTCGTACTGAACGTCGGGACCGCCCACATCGGCGAGTTCGGCGGCCGCGAGCAGATCGCCCAGGCCAAGGGCGAACTCGTCGAGAGTCTGCCGCCGGCGAGCGAGGGCGGCACGGCGGTCCTCAACGCCGACGACCCGCTGGTCCGGGCCATGGCCTCGCGTACGAAGGCGAAGGTGGTCCTTTTCGGAGAGTCCGACGAAGCGGACGTACGCGCCGAGAACGTCAGACTCACGGACACCGGACAGCCTGCATTCAGGCTTCACACACCCTCCGGTGCAAGTGATGTGACCATGCGCCTGTACGGTGAGCACCACGTGTCGAACGCGCTCGCCGCGGCCGCCGTCGCCCATGAACTGGGTATGTCCGCGGAAGAGATCGCCACCGCGCTTTCCGAGGCGGGCTCCCTCTCCCGCTGGCGGATGGAGGTCACCGAGCGCCCGGACGGCGTGACGATCGTCAACGACGCCTACAACGCGAACCCCGAGTCCATGCGAGCCGCCCTGCGCGCGCTCGCCGCAATGGGCACAGGGCGGCGGACCTGGGCGGTGCTCGGCAAGATGGCCGAGCTGGGGGACGAGGCGCTCGCCGAGCACGACGCGGTCGGACGGCTCGCCGTCCGGCTCAATGTCGGCAAGCTCGTCGCGGTCGGGGGCAGGGAAGCCGCCTGGCTGCAACTGGGCGCATATAACGAGGGTTCGTGGGGTGAGGAGTCGGTGCACGTGTCCGACGCACAGGCGGCTGTCGACCTGTTGCGCAGCGAGTTGCGCCCAGGAGACGTCGTACTCGTGAAGGCGTCCCGTTCGGTCGGTCTGGAGAGCGTCGCGCAGGCGCTGCTGGAGACCGGTGCCGAGGGAGAGGTCGCCGCCCGATGATGAATCAGATCCTGTTCGCGGGTGTCCTCGGCCTCTTCCTGACGCTGGCCGGCACGCCGCTGCTGATCAAGCTGCTGGCCCGCAAGGGCTACGGCCAGTACATCCGCGACGACGGCCCGCGCGAGCACGCCAGCAAGCGCGGTACGCCGACCATGGGCGGTATCGCCTTCATCCTGGCGACGGTCGCCGCCTACTTCCTCAGCAAGGTGATCAGCGGCGAGCCGCCGAGGTACTCGGGCGTGCTGGTGCTGGGCCTGATGGTCGGCATGGGTCTGGTCGGTTTCCTCGACGACTACATCAAGATCGTCAAGCGGCGTTCGCTGGGTCTGCGGGCCAAGGCGAAGATGGCCGGCCAGCTGATCGTGGGCGTCAGCTTCGCCGTGCTGTCCCTGCAGTTCGCGGACTCCCGCAACAACACCCCGGCCTCCACGAAGCTGTCGTTCATCACGGACTTCGGCTGGACCATCGGCCCGGTGCTGTTCGTGCTCTGGGCGCTGTTCATGATCCTCGCGATGTCGAACGGCGTGAACCTCACCGACGGTCTCGACGGCCTGGCCACGGGCGCGTCCGTCCTGGTCTTCGGCGCGTACACCTTCATCGGTGTGTGGCAGTTCCAGGAGTCCTGCGCCAACGGCGAGACCCTGACCAACCCCAACGCCTGTTACGAGGTGCGCGACCCGCTCGACCTCGCGGTCGTCGCCGCCGCGCTGATGGGGTCCTGCCTCGGCTTCCTGTGGTGGAACACCTCGCCGGCCAAGATCTTCATGGGAGACACCGGTTCGCTGGCCCTCGGCGGTGTGCTCGCCGGTCTCGCGATCTGCTCCCGCACCGAGCTGCTGATGGCCGTCCTGGGCGGGCTGTTCGTCCTCATCACCATGTCGGTGGTCATCCAGGTCGGCTCCTTCAAGCTCACCGGCAAGCGCGTCTTCCGGATGGCGCCACTTCAGCACCACTTCGAACTCAAGGGCTGGTCCGAGGTCCTGGTGGTGGTCCGTTTCTGGATCATCCAGGGCATCTGCGTGATCGTCGGACTCGGCGTCTTCTACGCGGGATGGGCAGCGGAAAAGTGACCGACTGGCAGGGGAAGAACGTCACCGTCGCCGGGCTCGGCGTCTCCGGCGTCCCGGCGGCCAAGGTGCTGCACGGGCTCGGCGCGAAGGTCACCGTCGTCAACGACGGCGACGACGCCCGCGCGCGGGAGCAGGCCGAGCAACTCCGGGAGCTGGGCGTCACCGTGCGCCTGGGCGACGGGGCGACCCTGCCCGAGGGCGCCGAACTGATCGTCACCGCGCCCGGCTGGAAGCCGGACAAGCCGCTGTTCACGGCGGCGGCCGCGGCCGGTGTGCCGGTGTGGGGCGACGTCGAACTCGCATGGCGCCTGCGGGGACCCGACGCGGCCCCCTGGCTCTGCGTCACCGGCACCAACGGCAAGACCACCACCACCCAGATGCTGGCGTCGATCCTGAAGGCGGCCGGCCTGCGTACGGCGGCCGTCGGCAACATCGGCGTCTCCCTGCTGGACGCGGTCCTCGGCGAGGAGCGTCACGACGTCCTCGCCGTGGAACTCTCCAGCTACCAGCTGCACTGGGCGCCCTCCCTGCGCGCCCACTCGGCCACCGTGCTGAACCTCGCCCCGGACCACCTCGACTGGCACGGCTCCATGGAGGCGTACGCCAGGGACAAGGGCCGCGTCTACGAGGGCAATCGGGTCGCCTGCGTCTACAACCTGGCCGACCCGGCCACCGAGGACCTGGTGCGCGAGGCGGACGTCGAGGAGGGCTGCCGGGCCGTCGGCTTCACGCTCGGCGCCCCCGGCCCCTCCCAACTCGGCGTCGTGGACGGCATCCTGGTCGACCGCGCATTCGTCGAGAACCGGCAGAAGAACGCCCAGGAACTGGCCGAGGTCTGCGACGTCAATCCGCCGGCCCCGCACAACATCGCCAACGCCCTTGCCGCGGCGGCCCTCGCGCGGGCCTTCGGGGTGCCCGCCAAGGCCGTACGGGACGGGCTGCGGGCCTTCACGCCCGACGCCCACCGGATCGCCCACGTGGCGGACCTGGACGGTGTCGCGTACGTCGACGACTCCAAGGCCACCAACACCCACGCGGCCGAAGCCTCGTTGGCCGCGTACGAGTCGATCGTGTGGATCGCGGGCGGCCTCGCCAAGGGAGCCACCTTCGACGAACTGGTCACCAAGTCGGCGAAGCGGCTGCGCGGGGTCGTGCTCATCGGCGCCGATCGTGCCCTGATCGGTGAAGCCCTGGCGCGACACGCCCCGGAAGTACCGGTCGTCGACCTCGACCGGACCGACACTGGGGCGATGCTCGCGGCTGTCCAGGAAGCCCGCCGACTCGCCGCCGAAGGCGACACGGTACTGCTCGCACCGGCCTGCGCCTCCATGGACATGTTCGTCAACTACAACCAGCGCGGTGACGCGTTCGCGCAGGCCGTTCGCGAACTCGGCGCCTGACCCGGCCGCCTGCCGGGCGGACCTTGGGAGGGACGCGTGGGACTGTCGACGCCGACGTACACCGGAGGCTGCGGTGCCCGGTAGCCGTACCGGGCGGCCGCCCGTCCAGCGGCCCGTCCGCAAAGCCGTCGCCCGGCCGCCGCGGGACAACCCCGCACTGCGGCTCTACACGCGCGCCCACAAGGCCTGGGACCGGCCGCTGACCGCCTACTACCTGATCCTGGGCGGCAGTCTGCTGATCACCGTCCTGGGCCTGGTGATGGTCTACTCGGCCTCGCAGATCACCGCGCTCCAGATGTCGCTGCCGGGCTCGTTCTTCTTCCGCAAGCAGTTCCTCGCGGCCGCCATCGGCGGACTGCTGATGCTGGCCGCCTCCCGGATGCCGGTGAAGCTGCACCGGGCGCTGGCCTACCCGATCCTCGCGGGCGCCGTCTTCCTGATGGCCCTGGTGCAGGTGCCGGGGATAGGGATGTCGGTCAACGGCAACCAGAACTGGATCTCGCTCGGCGGCTCGTTCCAGATCCAGCCCAGCGAGTTCGGCAAGCTCGCGCTGGTGCTCTGGGGCGCCGACCTGCTGGCCCGCAAGCAGGACAAGAAGCTGCTGAGCCAGTGGAAGCACCTGCTGGTGCCGCTCGTGCCGGTCGCGTTCATGCTGCTCGGGCTGATCATGCTCGGCGGCGACATGGGGACGGCGATCATCCTCACGGCGATCCTGTTCGGCCTGCTGTGGCTGGCGGGCGCGCCCACCCGCCTCTTCGCGGGTGTGCTCTCGATCGCCGCGCTGATCGGCGTGATCCTCATCAGGACCAGCCCGAACCGGATGGCCCGGCTCGCCTGCATCGGCGCCACCGAACCGAAGTCCGGAGTGGCCGACTGCTGGCAGGCCGTGCACGGGATCTACGCCCTCGCCTCGGGCGGGATCTTCGGGTCCGGGCTCGGGGCGAGTGTGGAGAAATGGGGGCAACTCCCCGAGGCGCACACCGACTTCATCTTCGCCGTCACCGGTGAGGAACTGGGTCTCGCGGGGACGCTGTCGGTGCTCGCCCTGTTCGCGGCTCTAGGCTATGCGGGTATCCGCGTGGCCGGACGCACGGAGGACCCCTTCGTCAGGTATGCCGCGGGAGGCGTGACCACCTGGATCACGGCCCAGGCCGTGATCAACATCGGTGCGGTGCTCGGCCTGCTGCCGATCGCCGGTGTCCCCCTCCCGCTGTTCTCCTACGGGGGATCCGCCCTGCTGCCGACCATGTTCGCCATCGGGCTGCTGATCGCCTTCGCACGCGACGAGCCCGCTGCGCGGGCCGCGCTTGCGATGCGGCAACCCCGCTTTGGTAGAAAGCGGGGAGCCGGGGGCCTCACGGGGCCCCGGAGATGGAACACGATGAGACGGCGTGCCTCGGCGGCGCGTACGTCCGGAGAGCGGTGAATTTCGGTGCATGTCGTACTCGCTGGTGGGGGGACCGCCGGCCACATCGAGCCCGCGCTCGCCCTCGCGGACGCCCTGCGCAGGCAGGACCCCTCGGTGGGGATCACGGCCCTGGGCACGGAGCGCGGTCTGGAGACCACGCTCGTACCCCAGCGGGGTTACGAGCTCGCGCTGATCCCCGCGGTGCCGCTGCCGCGCAAGCCGACCCCCGAGCTGATCACCGTCCCGGGCCGGCTGCGCGGCACGATCAAGGCGGCCGAGCAGATCCTGGAGCGCACCCGGGCCGACGTGGTCGTCGGCTTCGGCGGATACGTGGCCCTGCCCGCCTATCTCGCCGCCAAGCGCAGGGGCGTGCCGATCGTCATCCACGAGGCCAACGCCCGCCCCGGCCTGGCCAACAAGATCGGCTCGCGGTACGCCGCCCGCGTCGCCGTCTCCACTCCCGACAGCAAGCTGCGCGACGCCCGCTACATCGGCATCCCGCTGCGCCGCACCATCGCCACCCTGGACCGCGCCGCCGCGCGCCCCGAGGGGCGGCACGTGTTCGGCCTGGACCCGAACCTGCCCACGCTGCTCGTCTCGGGCGGTTCCCAGGGCGCCCGCCGCCTCAACGAGGTGGTCCAGCAGGTCGCCCCCTGGCTCCAGCAGGCGGGCATCCAGATCCTCCACGCGGTCGGCCCGAAGAACGAACTGCCGCACGTCCAGCAGATGCCGGGAATGCCCCCGTACATCCCGGTACCGTACGTGGATCGGATGGATCTCGCGTACGCCGCTGCCGACATGATGCTCTGCCGCGCGGGCGCGATGACCGTCGCCGAACTCTCCGCCGTCGGGCTCCCCGCCGCCTACGTCCCGCTGCCCATCGGCAACGGCGAACAGCGGCTGAACGCCCAGCCGGTGGTCAAGGCCGGCGGCGGCCTCCTGGTCGACGACGCGGACCTGACCCCGGAATGGATCCGGGAGAACGTCCTGCCCGTGCTCGCCGACCCGCACCGGCTGTACGAGATGTCCCGCGCGGCCGGCGAGTTCGGCCGCCGCGACGCCGACGAGCTGCTCGTCGGCATGGTGCACGAGGCGATCGCCGCCTCGCGTGCGCACCGTTAGGCACGAATGACGAAAGGGCAGGGAGCGTGGCCGGATCCGCCACCGCAGAGCGCGGGGCACGTCAGCAGGAGTCGTCCGGCCCGCCCCTGGTCCGGCGGCTCGACCCCCGCCGACTTCGTACGATCATCATCGCGCTCGCCGTCATCCTCCTCGGCGCCGGTGTCACCTGGCTGCTGTACGGCTCCCAGTGGCTGCGCGTGGACCGCGTCTCCGTCTCCGGTACGGAAGTTCTGACGCCGGCGCAGGTCCGCGAGGCCGCCGCCGTCCCGGTCGGCTCACCGCTGGTCTCGGTCGACACCGGCGCGATCGAGGAGCGGCTGCGGGCGAAACTGCGCCGCATCGACTCGGTCGACGTCACCCGGTCCTGGCCCGACGGAATCGGTCTGAAAGTGACCGAGCGGACGCCCGTCCTGCTTGTCCGAAAGGGGCGGAACTTCGTCGAAGTGGACGATGAGGGCGTCCGTTTCGCCACCGTCTCCCGGGCCCCCAAGGGCGTTCCGCTGCTGGAACCGGAACTCTCCCCGGCGAGTTCGGCCTCCGCGAGCCTGCGCCGCTTCGGCGAGGACCGCCTCGTGCGCGAGGCCGTGCGGACCGTCGCTTCCCTGCCGCCCGCGGTCGCCCGGGACACCCGCGTCGTCAAGGTCCGTTCCTACGACGACATCTCGCTGGAGCTGAGCGGCGGCCGGACCGTCGCGTGGGGGAGCACCGAGAACGGCGCGGCGAAGAGCCGTACCATCCTCGCCCTGATGAAAGCCTCCCCGGACGCACGGCACTTCGATGTCAGTGTTCCCACCGCCCCTGCGTCAGCGGGGAGTTGACGCGCATCCCCGCAGGCCAGCACCCTGGTTGGGCAGCGACACGGCTGATCACATAGGGTGAAAAGAAAAACGGGAGGTTCGGCGTGTTCGTTGAACGGGCGCCACGTGTCGACTTAGTGTCCTGTTCAGAAGACTTCAACGAACAGGCACACTGGTAACCCTAAACTTCAGCGTTAGGGTTCGGGTCGGCGAAACGGACCGTCCCATTTCGGCATCAGTCGCCGGATCGTGGAGCGCAGAGCGTCTCGCGAACCAGCGACACGTAACTCGAGGCGAGAGGCCTTCGACGTGGCAGCACCGCAGAACTACCTCGCAGTCATCAAAGTCATCGGTGTCGGCGGCGGTGGTGTCAATGCCATCAACCGGATGATCGAGGTCGGTCTCAAGGGTGTCGAGTTCATCGCCATCAACACGGACGCCCAGGCTCTGTTGATGAGCGACGCCGACGTCAAACTCGACGTCGGCCGCGAACTCACCCGCGGACTCGGCGCCGGAGCCAACCCGGCCGTCGGCCGCAAGGCCGCAGAGGATCACCGCGAGGAGATCGAGGAGGTCCTCAAGGGGGCCGACATGGTCTTCGTGACGGCCGGTGAAGGTGGCGGCACCGGCACCGGCGGCGCACCCGTCGTGGCCAACATCGCACGCTCCCTCGGCGCCCTCACCATCGGTGTGGTCACACGCCCGTTCACCTTCGAGGGACGGCGCCGTGCGAACCAGGCCGAGGACGGCATCGCGGAACTCCGCGAAGAGGTCGACACCCTCATCGTCATCCCCAACGACCGGCTGCTGTCCATCTCGGACCGCCAGGTCTCCGTCCTCGACGCGTTCAAGTCGGCGGACCAGGTCCTGCTCTCCGGTGTCCAGGGCATCACCGACCTCATCACCACGCCCGGTCTGATCAACCTCGACTTCGCCGACGTCAAGTCGGTCATGTCCGAGGCGGGTTCGGCCCTCATGGGTATCGGCTCCGCCCGCGGCGACGACCGCGCGGTGGCCGCCGCCGAGATGGCGATCTCCTCGCCGCTGCTCGAGGCGTCCATCGACGGCGCCCGCGGCGTGCTCCTGTCCATCTCCGGCGGCTCCGACCTCGGCCTGTTCGAGATCAACGAGGCCGCCCAGCTGGTCAGCGAGGCCGCGCACCCCGAGGCCAACATCATCTTCGGCGCGGTCATCGACGACGCGCTCGGCGACGAGGTCCGGGTCACCGTGATCGCGGCCGGCTTCGACGGGGGCCAGCCCCCGGCCCGCCGGGACACCGTCCTCGGCTCGGCCTCCTCCTCCTCCTCCTCGCCCCGCCGCGAGGAGCCCACTCCGGTACGGTCCGAGAGCCGCCCGAGCTTCGGCTCGCTCGGCAGCGTGACCCCGAAGGAGGACCCGGCGCCGGCCCCCGAGCCGGTGGCCGACATCCCGGTCGCTCCGCCGGTACCGCCGTCCCGGAGCTACTCGGACAGCGCGGCCGAGGAACTGGACGTGCCGGACTTCCTGAAGTGATAGGACAGCGCGGGCACGCGAGCGGCGCGCACTTCGCCTTCACCGACCGGTGGGGCGGGGTGAGCGCCGCTCCGTATGAGGAGCTCAACCTCGGCGGCGCGGTCGGCGACGACCCCGGGGCCGTGCGGACCAACCGGGAGTCGGCGGCCAAGTCGCTGGGTCTCGAAGCGGGCCGGGTCGTCTGGATGAACCAGGTGCACGGCGCGGACGTCGCCGTCGTCGACGGTCCCTGGGGTGAGCATCCGGTGCCCGGGACCGACGCGGTCGTCACCACGCAGCGGGGACTCGCCCTCGCCGTACTCACCGCCGACTGCACGCCGGTTCTGCTGGCCGACCCGGTCGCCGGTGTCGTGGGCGCGGCTCACGCCGGCCGGCCCGGGATGGTCGCGGGGATCGTCCCCGCCGCCGTACGTGCCATGGTCGGACTCGGTGCCGAGCCGTCCCGGATCATCGCCCGCACCGGGCCCGCCGTCTGCGGCCGGTGCTACGAGGTGCCGGAGACGATGCGGGCCGAGGTGGCCGCCGTCGAGCCGGCCGCGCACGCCGAGACGAGCTGGGGCACTCCCGCGGTCGATGTGACCGCCGGGGTGCACGCGCAGCTCGACCGGCTCGGGGTGCACGACCGGGAGCAGTCGCCGGTGTGCACGCGCGAGTCGAAGGACCACTTCTCGTACCGCCGCGATCGCACCACGGGGCGACTCGCGGGATATGTCTGGCTGGGCTGATGGTGCATGACGGACCGTAAGGGCGAACTCGCCGCAAATCTGGCGCGTGTGGAGCGGCGCATCACGGCCGCGTGTACGGCGGCCGGTCGCAAGCGCGAAGAAGTGACCCTGATCGTGGTCACCAAGACCTACCCGGCGAGCGATGTGCGGATCCTGTCGGAACTCGGTGTGCGGCACGTCGCCGAGAACCGGGACCAGGACGCGGCACCCAAGGCCGCGGCCTGCTCGGATCTGCCCCTTTCCTGGCATTTCGTGGGCCAGTTGCAGACCAACAAGGTGCGCTCCGTGGTCGGTTACGCGGATGTCGTGCAGTCCGTGGACCGCGCCCGGCTGGTGACGGCCCTCTCGAAGGAGGCCGAGCGGGTCGGACGCGAGGTCTGCTGCCTCATCCAGGTCGCACTCGACGCGGGCGAAAGCGCGCGGGGGGAGCGGGGTGGTGTCGCGCCGGGCGGGATCGCGGAGTTGGCCGGCCTCGTCGCCGGCGCTCCGGGGCTCCGGCTCGGCGGACTGATGACAGTCGCACCTCTGACCGGGGAGTACGCCGGACAGCAACAGGCGGCGTTCGAGCGGTTGATGGATTTGTCGACTGACCTGCGCCGAACTCATCCGGCTGCGAACATGGTCTCGGCAGGGATGAGCGCGGACCTCGAACAGGCCGTGGCGGCCGGAGCGACACATGTACGCGTCGGCACCGCGGTACTCGGAGTCCGCCCCGGGCTCGGGTAACGTCGCCAGGAAGTCGGACCACAGCAGAAAATATGGTCATTTCCGCCGAAAGGCGGCATAAGGACCACGTGGATCGCGGGACTTGGCAGTCGTCAGCGGATCCACCACAGAGCGGAGGACTCGGAGCATGGCCGGCGCGATGCGCAAGATGGCGGTCTACCTCGGCCTCGTGGAGGACGATGGGTACGACGGCCGGGGTTTCGACCCCGACGACGACTTTGAACCCGAGCTCGATCCCGAGCCCGAGCGTGACCACCGGCGGCACGAGCCGTCGCACCAGTCGCATGGAGCACATCAGTCCCAAAGGGACGAAGAGGTGCGAATCACTCAACCGCCCGCACCGCGCGAGCCGGTGGCCAGATCCGCTTCGCCAGGCGCGGAATCCGGGCGTCCGGCGCGTATCGCGCCCGTGGCATCCATCACACAAGAACGTCAGTCCCTGGAGAAGAACGCACCGGTGATCATGCCCAAGGTCGTGTCGGAACGAGAGCCGTACCGGATCACCACGCTCCACCCCCGGACCTACAACGAGGCCCGTACCATCGGGGAACACTTCCGTGAGGGCACCCCGGTGATCATGAATCTGACTGAGATGGATGACACAGACGCGAAGCGACTTGTCGACTTTGCGGCGGGTTTGGTGTTTGGTCTTCACGGCAGCATCGAGCGGGTGACGCAGAAGGTGTTCCTGTTGTCGCCTGCTAACGTCGATGTCACGGCGGAGGACAAGGCCCGCATCGCAGAGGGCGGGTTCTTCAACCAGAGCTGAGACGCACGACCGGAACAGCAGTGACGAGAAAGTACGTAAGCAGGGGAGAGGGAAGCACCGAACATGAGCGTGGTCCTGGATGTCGTCTACATCGCGCTGATGGTCTTCCTCATCGTGCTCATTTTCCGGCTGGTCATGGACTACGTCTTCCAGTTCGCCCGCTCATGGCAGCCCGGCAAGGCGATGGTGGTCGTTCTGGAGGCCACCTACACTGTCACCGATCCACCGCTCAAGCTTCTGCGGCGGGTAATCCCGCCGTTGCGTCTCGGGGGCGTGGCGCTCGACCTGTCCTTCTTCGTACTGATGATCATCGTCTACATCCTGATCTCGATCGTGAGTCGGCTGTGAGCGATGTGAACTACCGTCTTGCCGAATGCCGACGACTACGTTGAGGTGAAGAGATGCCGTTGACCCCCGAGGACGTGCGGAACAAGCAGTTCACGACCGTCCGCCTCCGAGAAGGCTATGACGAGGACGAGGTCGATGCCTTCCTCGACGAGGTCGAAGCCGAACTGACCCGCCTGCTCCGGGAGAACGAGGACCTGCGCGCCAAGCTGGCCGCTGCCACGCGTGCTGCTGCCCAGAACCAGCAGAACATGCGCAAGCCTCCGGAGCCGCAGGACCAGCAGCAGCAGGGGATGCCCCCGCAGCAGCAGGGTATGCCCCAGCAGGGGATGCCGCAGCAAGGCATGCCGCAGCAGGGGATGCCCCAGGGCATGCGCGGACCGGGCGCTCCGGTGCCCGCCGGCATATCGGGCCCGCCGCAGCAGCAGATGGGCGGCCCCATGGGTGGCCCGCCCCAGCTGCCGAGCGGTGCCCCGCAGCTGCCCGCCGGTCCCGGCGGTGGCCAGGGTGGTCCGCAGGGTCCCGGCCAGATGGGCCAGGGACAGATGCAGGGCCAGATGCAGGGCCAGATGCAGGGACAGATGGGCCAGGGCCAGATGGGCCAGGGTCCGATGGGTCAGGGCCCCATGGGTCAGGGCCCGATGGGTCAGGGCCCCATGGGTGGCCAGCCGCCCATGCAGCAGCACATGGGCGGCCCGATGGGCGGCCACGGTCAGGGCCCCGGCGGCGACAGCGCCGCCCGTGTCCTCTCGCTGGCCCAGCAGACCGCCGACCAGGCGATCGCCGAGGCCCGTTCCGAGGCCAACAAGATCGTCGGTGAGGCGCGTTCGCGTGCCGAGGGTCTCGAGCGCGACGCCCGTGCCAAGGCCGACGCCCTGGAGCGGGACGCGCAGGAGAAGCACCGCGTCGCGATGGGCTCCCTGGAGTCCGCCCGCGCCACGCTGGAGCGCAAGGTCGAGGACCTGCGCGGCTTCGAGCGCGAGTACCGTACGCGCCTGAAGTCGTACCTCGAGTCCCAGCTGCGTCAGCTGGAGACCCAGGCCGACGACTCCCTCGCCCCGCCGCGTACTCAGGCCGCCGCCTCCCTGCCGCCGTCCCCGTCGCCCTCGATGGCTCCGGCCGGCGCGAGCGCCCCGTCCTACGGCGGCGGCAACCAGGGCATGGGTGGACCGGGCCAGGCCGGCCCGTCGTACGGCGGTCAGCAGCAGATGTCTCCGGCGATGACTCAGCCGATGGCGCCGGTGCGTCCGCAGGGTCCCTCCCCGATGGGGCAGGCTCCCTCGCCGATGCGCGGCTTCCTCATCGACGAGGACGACAACTGACGGCCAGTAGTACGCCTTAGGCGTCGGCAGCGTTCAAAGGGCGTGGGCCCCGGATTCCGATCCGGGGCCCCGCCCTTTTTCGCGCGCCCGCCCGATGCGGGCCGCCTCGGGCGGGCGCCGGACACGGCGAAGGGCCCGGTCTCCCGCAGCGGGAGACCGGGCCCTGCCGAGCGAGCCGGAGGCGTTACGCCTTGCGCAGGCGGAACGTGAGGGTCAGGGCCTCGTCCGTGAACGGGGCGCCGTAGGTGTCGTCCGCCTCACCCTCGGCGCTGTGCTCGTTCAAGAAGGCCGTGGCGAGGACCTCGTCCGAGATCAGGGACGCGTGGCCGGTCAGCGCGTCGACGACTTCCGGGTCGGTCGCGGTCCAGCGGAGCGCGATGCGATCGGCGACGTCGAGGCCGCTGTTCTTGCGGGCCTCCTGGATCAGGCGGATCGCGTCACGGGCCAGGCCCGCCCGGCGCAGCTCCTCGGTGATCTCCAGGTCGAGGGCGACCGTCGCGCCCGAGTCGGACGCCACCGACCAGCCCTCGCGCGGGGTCTCCGTGATGATGACCTCGTCCGGAGCGAGGGTGATGGTCTCGCCGTCGACCTCCACCGACGCCGTGCCCTCGCGCAGGGCGAGGGCGAGCGCGGCCGCGTCGGCGTTCGCCACCGCCTTGGCCACGTCCTGGACGCGCTTGCCGAACCGCTTGCCCAGGGCGCGGAAGTTGGCCTTGGCGGTCGTGTCGACCAGGCTGCCGCCGACCTCGGAGAGCGACGCGAGCGACGCGACGTTCAGCTCCTCCGTGATCTGCGCGTGCAGCTCGGCGGAAAGCGTGTCGAAGCCGTTGGCCGCGATGAGCGCGCGGCGCAGCGGCTGGCGGGTCTTGACGCCCGACTCCGCCCGCGTGGCGCGGCCCAGTTCGACCAGGCGGCGCACCAGGAGCATCTGCTTCGACAGCTCCGGGTCGATCGCGCCGAGGTCGGCCTCCGGCCAGGACGCCAGGTGCACCGACTCCGGGGCGCCCGGGGTGACCGGCGCGACCAGGTCCTGCCAGACCCGTTCGGTGATGAACGGCGTCAGCGGGGCCATCAGCTTCGTGACCGTCTCGACGACCTCGTGCAGGGTGCGCAGCGCGGCCTTGTCGCCCTGCCAGAAGCGGCGACGGGAGCGGCGTACGTACCAGTTGGACAGGTCGTCGACGAACGCGGAGAGGAGCTTGCCGGCGCGCTGGGTGTCGTAGGCCTCCAGCGCCTGGGTCACCTGGTCGGTGAGCGCGTGGAGTTCGGACAGGAGCCAGCGGTCCAGGACGGTGCGGTCGGCCGGGGCCGGGTCGGCCTCGGAGGGGGCCCAGCCGGACGTGCGGGCGTACAGCGCCTGGAAGGCGACCGTGTTCCAGTAGGTCAGCAGGGTCTTGCGCACCACCTCCTGGATGGTGCCGTGACCGACGCGGCGGGCCGCCCAGGGGGAGCCGCCGGCCGCCATGAACCAGCGGACCGCGTCGGCGCCGTGCTGGTCCATCAGCGGGATCGGCTGGAGGATGTTGCCCAGGTGCTTGGACATCTTGCGGCCGTCCTCGGCGAGGATGTGGCCGAGGCAGACGACGTTCTCGTAACTGGACTTGTCGAAGACCAGGGTGCCGATCGCCATCAGCGTGTAGAACCAGCCGCGGGTCTGGTCGATGGCCTCGCTGATGAACTGCGCCGGGTAGCGGGACTCGAAGAGTTCCTTGTTCTTGTACGGGTAGCCCCACTGCGCGAACGGCATCGAACCGGAGTCGTACCAGGCGTCGATGACCTCGGGCACGCGCGTGGCGAGCCGGCCGCAGTCCTCCTGCGGGCAGTCGAAGGTGACGGCGTCGATGTACGGGCGGTGCGGGTCGAGTTCGGACTGGTCCGTGCCGGTCAGCCCGGTCAGCTCCGCGCGTGAGCCGACGACGGTGAGGTGGTCGTCCTCGCAGCGCCAGATCGGCAGCGGGGTGCCCCAGTAGCGGCTGCGGGACAGCGCCCAGTCGATGTTGTTGTTCAGCCAGTCGCCGAAACGGCCGTGCTTGACCGTGTCCGGGTACCAGTTGGTCTTCTCGTTCTCCTCCAGGAGACGGTCCTTGACGGCCGTCGTGCGGATGTACCAGGACGGCTGCGCGTAGTAGAGCAGCGCGGTGTGGCAGCGCCAGCAGTGCGGGTAGCTGTGCTCGTAGGGGATGTGCTTGAAGAGCAGGCCGCGGCTCTGGAGGTCTTCGGTGAGCTTTTCGTCCGCCTTCTTGAAGAAGACGCCGCCGACCAGCGGGACGTTCTCCTCGAAGGTGCCGTTGGGGCGGATCGGGTTCACGACCGGCAGGCCGTACGCGCGGCACACCTTGAGGTCGTCCTCACCGAAGGCGGGGGACTGGTGGACCAGACCGGTGCCGTCCTCGGTCGTGACGTACTCGGCGTTGACGACGAAGTGGGCGGGCTCCGGACTGTGCCCATCGGTTCCCTCGCCGACGCTCGGGAACTCCACGAGCTCGAACGGACGTTGATACCTCCAGCGCTCCATCTCGGCGCCGGTGAAGGACTCGCCGGTGGTCTCCCAGCCCTCGCCGAGCGCCTTGTCGACGAGCGGCTGCGCCACCACGAGGTTCTCCTCGCCGTTCGTCACGACGACGTACGTGACGTCGGGGTGTGCGGCGACGGCCGTGTTGGAGACCAGCGTCCAGGGCGTCGTGGTCCACACCAGGAGCGCGGCCCGGCCGGCCAGCGGACCGGAGGTGAGCGGGAAACGGACGTACACCGAGGGGTCGACGATCGTCTCGTAGCCCTGCGCCAGCTCGTGGTCCGACAGGCCCGTCTCGTCGCGCGGGCACCAGGGGGCCACGCGGTAGTCCTGCACCAGCAGGCCCTTGTCGAAGATCTCCTTGAGCGACCACCACACCGACTCGACGTACTCGGGGTCCATGGTGCGGTAGGCGTCGTCCAGGTCGACCCAGTAGCCCATGCGGTTGGTCAGCTCGGTGAACGCGTCGGTGTGGCGCGTCACGGAGTCACGGCACCGGGCGTTGAACTCGGCGATGCCGTACGCCTCGATGTCCTGCTTGCCGGTGAAACCCAGCTCCTTCTCCACCGCCAGTTCCACGGGCAGACCGTGGCAGTCCCAGCCGGCCTTGCGGGCCACGTGGTAGCCGCGCATGGTGCGGAAGCGGGGGAAGACGTCCTTGAAGACGCGCGCCTCGATGTGGTGGGCGCCCGGCATGCCGTTGGCGGTGGGCGGGCCCTCGTAGAACACCCACTCGGGGCGGCCCTCGGACTGTTCCAGGCTCTTGGCGAAGATCTTCTGCTCGCGCCAGAAGTCGAGCACGGCGTGCTCGAGGGCGGGCAGGTCGACCTGGGCGGGTACCTGGCGGTACTGCGGCTGCGTGTTCAACGAGCTTCCTCCGGCGGATGTGCTGCCTTCCGTCGGAGGGACGAGAGCCTTGTCCACGCCGTGTGCGGCGCGCTCCCGCGGTACCACCCTCCTTGGCCCTCCGGTGCGCCGTACGCCCCGGGGAACCCCCTCATTGGGGTCGCGATGCCGGTTCTACCAGCCCTGGCAGCCCGTGGGCGGAGCCCACTGACCAAGGCGTTCTTCCGGCGGCTCCGGGGTGATCTTCACGTCGCGCTCGCCCCCGGGCTTCCACCGTCCCCGGGTCGCTCTGGGCTGCGTACGCCGCTACTCGTCCCCATCCACGCTTCTCGCTCCGCCCAGTGTACGGCGCCGCGCGGACAGCGGCCGACCGGTTTTCGGGGCCGCGGGCCGGGCGCTCGCGGCGGTCCCCGATGACCCGAATGGCGAGGGGCGCCGCTTCTTGCCCCGGGACTGGCGACCGGGCGGATTACCCGGCGGGGAGCTGGGCACAACGGATGCAGGCTTGGCGCGTGACGTGCGCGAGGTGGGCGAATCGGGCGGTGTGCCCCGTTGCCGCGGGACTCAAGTCGATTTATCGTCCCAGCACGATTCGCGTGCAAGATCACAATATGTGAAGGGGCCGCGGCCATGGTGGCGAAGAAGACCGCCGTACAGCAGTCGGCGTCCGGCAGGTCCACCGGCGCCTCCGGCGGTGCGGCCAAGGATGTCGGTGCGAAGAAGAGCACGCGGGGAGGGAGCACGGGCACGGCGGACGCCAAGCAGGTGAAGCAGGTGAAGCAGGTGAAGCAGGCGAAGGCCGTGGGCCCGGGGGGAGCCGGGAAGACGGCGGCAGAGAAGGTGCCGGCGAAGAAGGCCTCGCCTGCCGGAAAGGCCGCGGCCTCCGGCCCGGCTGCCACCTCCGAGGCCGCCGGCGCGTCCAAGAGGACGGGAGCCTCCAAGAAGACGGCGGCTTCCAAGAAGACCGCGGCCGCCAAGAAGGCGGCTGCCAGGACCGCGGCCGTCAGGAAGGCGCCCGCCAGGAAGGCACCGGCGAAGAAGGCGGCCGTAGGCGGGAAGGCGGCCGCCGCCGAGGAGGGCGTGGTCCGCGAGTCGGACGCCGGTCCGCAGAGTGCGGTCGGCGAGGTGGACGCCGGCCCGGAGGGGGCCGGCGACAGGGGCGGTGCGGCGGCCGGGAAGGGGACCGCCCGCAGGAGCACCGCCGGCAAGAGCACGGCCAAGAAGGTGGGCGCGGCCTCGGCCGCGGAGCAGACGGGAGCCACGACAGTGGTTGCGAAGAAGACTCCTGGCACGGCCACGGCGGCGAAGACCGCCGTTCCGAAGGCACGTTTCGCCGCGGCGGAGCCCGGCGAACTGGCGGTGCGCCCCGGCGAGGACCCCTGGACGCCCGAGGAGGTCGAGCAGGCCCGCGCCGAGCTGGACTCCGAGAAGAACCGGCTGCGCGCCGAGCTGGCCTCGTCCGAGGCGGCCCTGGTGGGACTGATGAGGGACTCGGGAGACGGCGCCGGGGACGACCAGGCGGACACCGGGACGAAGAACATCACGCGCGAGCACGAACTGGCGCTGGCCGCCAACGCGCGCGAGATGCTGGTCCAGACCGAGCACGCCCTGGAGCGGCTGGACGCGGGCACCTACGGCCTGTGCGAGAACTGCGGCAATCCCATCGGCAAGGCCCGCATGCAGGCCTTCCCGCGGGCCACCCTGTGCGTCGAGTGCAAGCAGAAGCAGGAGCGCCGGTACTGATCACCCGGCCGTCGTCGAAGCGTGCCGTACCCTCGTCCTCAGTCAGGTACCTAGGTCGAGGGACTCACGTGGCAGAGGCGGAGCGCATCATCGGTAGGCCGGATACTCCAGAGGCGGCGGGAGCCGAGCCGGAGCCGTCCGGCGGGAACGCCGGGCAGCCGGAGCGGCCGGATTCCGGCGACTCCTTGGGTGCGGACGAGTCCACGGCGCAGGCCGCCGGGCAGCAGCCCCGCGGCAGGCGCCGTATCGCCGTGCTGTTCGGGGTCGCCGCGTTCGCGTACGTCATCGACCTGGTCAGCAAGCTGATCGTGGTCGCGAAGCTGGAGCACCACCAGCCGGTCGAGGTCGTCGGGGACTGGCTGCGATTCGAGGCGATCCGCAACGCGGGCGCCGCCTTCGGCTTCGGCGAGGCCTTCACCGTGATCTTCACGGTGATCGCGGCGGCGGTGATCGTGGTGATCGCCCGGCTGGCCCGCAAGCTCTACAGCCTGCCCTGGGCGATCGCGCTGGGCCTGCTGCTCGGGGGCGCGCTCGGCAACCTCACCGACCGGATCTTCCGTGCGCCGGGGGTCTTCGAGGGCGCGGTGGTGGACTTCATCGCGCCGAAGCACTTCGCGGTCTTCAACCTGGCCGACTCGGCGATCGTGTGCGGTGGAATCCTGATCGTCCTGCTGTCCTTCAAGGGCCTCGACCCGGACGGGACCGTCCACAAGGACTGAGCGTGTGTTCGGGGGTGCCGGACCTGTCCGGCATACTCGACGGGTGAGCACGATTCCCGAGACCCGCAACCTGCCCGTGCCCGACGGCCTGGAGGGCGAGCGTGTAGACGCCGCCATCTCCCGCATGTTCGGCTTCTCCCGTACCAAGGCCGCAGAGCTGGCGGCCGCGGGGAAGGTCACGGTCGACGGGTCGGTGGTCGGGAAGTCCGACCGGGTGCACGGCGGGGCCTGGCTCGAGGTCGAGATGCCGCAGGCGCCCGCGCCGGTGCAGGTGGTCGCCGAGCCCGTCGAGGGCATGGAGATCGTGCACGACGACGACGACGTGGTCGTGATCGTCAAGCCGGTCGGGGTGGCCGCCCACCCGTCGCCCGGCTGGACCGGCACGACCGTCATCGGCGGACTCGCCGCCGCCGGCTACCGCATCTCCACCTCCGGTGCCGCCGAGCGCCAGGGCATCGTGCACCGGCTCGACGTGGGCACCTCCGGGCTGATGGTGGTCGCCAAGTCGGAGCGTGCGTACACCTCGCTGAAGCGCCAGTTCAAGGAGCGCACGGTCGACAAGCGCTACCACGCGCTCGTCCAGGGCCACCCGGACCCCACCAGCGGCACCATCGACGCGCCCATCGGCCGCCACCCCCAGCACGACTACAAGTGGGCGGTCACCGCCGAGGGCAAGCCCTCCGTCACGCACTACGACCTGATCGAGGCCTTCCGCGCCGCCTCCCTGCTGGACATCAAGCTGGAGACCGGCCGCACCCACCAGATCCGCGTCCACATGGCCGCCCACCGCCACCCGTGCGTCGGCGACCTGACCTATGGCGCCGACCCGACGCTCGCCAAGCGGCTGATGCTGACCCGCCAGTGGCTGCACGCGGTCCGGCTGGGCTTCGAGCACCCCGGGGACGGTGAGTGGGCCGAGTTCGCCTGCGAGTACCCGGACGACCTCGAGCAGGCCCTCGACCAGGTCCGCGAGGAGACCTACGGATGAGCGGCCCGCGCGGGTACGTGATCCGCGTCGCGGAGGACCCCGCCGACCGTGAGGCCTGCTTCGCGGTCCGCAAGGAGGTCTTCGTCGGCGAGCAGGGCGTCCCCGAGGACATCGAGTACGACGCCCACGACGCCGGCGCGGTGCATGTGCTGGCGGTCCGCGAGGACGGCGTACCACTCGGGACCGGGCGGCTGCTGTACGGCGCGGAGGTCGCGGCGAAGACCGGCGGGGACCTGTCGGTCGGCTCACTGGGGCGGCTCGCCGTCACCAGGGAGGCGCGCGGGCTCGGCGTCGGGGCCGCGCTGGTGTCGGCCATCGAGGACGCGGCACGTGCGCGTGGACTCGCGGCGGTCGACCTGCACGCGCAGACGCACGCCCTCGGGTTCTACGAGCGTCTGGGGTACGAGGCGTACGGCCCGGAGTTCCGGGACGCGGGCATCCCGCACCGGGCGATGCGGCGGGGCCTCCAGCCGTAGCCGGACGGCGGGGCGCCGAACGGGCCGCCGGCGAGGGCCACGTGGCAGGCCTGAGCTCCGCCGGGTGACGTCTCGGCCTCCGGAGCACCGACCCCTGCGTCAGTCGGCCCTGCCGTCCGTCGTGTCGCGCCGCCGCGGGTATCGGGCCCGCGGCGGCACGGGCCGTCAGCGGTCCGCGCGCGGTGACTCGTGGGCGCGGCGCTGGGGTGCGATGCCGCCGGGTACGCGGCCGTTGGCGCGGTTCGGGGGCAGGAGCGCGTCGGCGGTGTTGACGCGGGGCAGGGCGTACGGGTGCTCCTCGGCCAGCCAGCGGATCATCTTCTCCCGGACGGTGACCCGGACCGTCCAGATGTCGTCGGCGTCCTTGGCCGTCGCCAGCGCCCTGACCTCAAGGGTGTTGGGAGTGGTGTCGGTGACGTCCAGGCCGTAGGCGCGGCCGTCCCAGGCCGGGCACTCGCGGAGGATGTCGCGAAGCTTCTCCCGCATCGCGTCCAGCGGTGCCGAATGGTCGACGTGCCAGTAGACGATGCCGGTCATCTGCGGGGTGCCGCGCGACCAGTTCTCGAACGGCTTGGACGTGAAGTACGAGACGGGCATGGTGATCCGGCGCTCGTCCCAGGTCCGCACGGTGAGGAAGGTCAGTGTGATCTCCTCCACGGTGCCCCATTCGCCGTCCACCACCACCGTGTCGCCCATGCGCACCATGTCGCCGAAGGCGATCTGGAACCCGGCGAACATGTTGCTCAGCGTCGACTGGGCGGCGACACCGGCGACGATGCCGATGATGCCCGCCGAGGCCAGCAGCGAGGCGCCGGCCGCCCGGAACGCCGGGAACGTCAGCAGCATCGCCGCCACCGCGACCACGCCGACGACGGCGGAGACCACCCGCATGATCAGCGACACCTGCGTGCGGACCCGCCGCACCCGGGCCGCGTCGTGGTGCACGCGCGCGTACCGGGTGTACGTGGTCTCGACGACCGCGCCGACGATCCTGACGGCCAGCCAGGCCGCCGACCCGATCAGCACCAGGGTGAGCGTGCGGCCGACGCCGACGCGGTGGTCCTCCAGCACCTCGGCCCGGTCGAACGACCCTCTCAGCAGCGCCGCGCAGAGCACGAGCTGGTACGGGATGCGCCCTCGGCGCAGCAGCCCCCACAGGGACGTCTCCGGATGCCGTTCATCGGCCTTGCACAGCAGTCGGTCGGTGGCCCAGCCGATGAACAACGTCAGCACGACCGAACCGCCGACCACGATCAGTGGGCGGAGCAGGTTCTCCATGCCATCGAACGTAACCGGCCCGGCGGGGTCGTGAACATGCGGACGGTGTGAAGAGACCCACGTGCCGGGTGGCGGGGGAAGGCTCGTGGGGCGTTGTCGGTGCCGGCTGGCACCATGGCCTCATGAACATCATGCTCTTCCACTCGACCTACGGACCGCGCCCCGCGGTGCGCGCCGCGGCGGACCGGCTGCGCGCCGCCGGCCACGAGGTGTGGACCCCGGACCTCTTCGACGGGCGCACGTTCGACACGGTCGAGGAGGGCATGGCCCACAACGAGAAGATCGGCAAGGACGAGTTGCTCAGGAGAGCCGTCCTGGCCGCCGCGCCCTACTCCGAGCGCGGGCTCGTGTACGCCGGGTTCTCGCTGGGCGCGTCGATCGCGCAGACCCTCGCCCTCGGCGACGAGAGGGCACGCGGCCTGCTGCTTCTGCACGGCACTTCCGACCTCGCGCCCAACGCCTCGGTCGACGGCCTGCCGGTACAGCTGCACGTGGCCGAGCCGGACCCGTTCGAGACCGACGACTGGCTGAGCGCCTGGTACCTCCAGATGGGCCGGGCGGGCGCCGACGTGGAGGTCTACCGGTACGCCGGGGCCGGTCACCTCTACACCGACCCCGGCCTGCCCGACCACGACGCGGAGGCGGCCGAGGCCACCTGGCGGGTGGCGCTCGGCTTCCTCGACAGCCTGTAGACAGTCCGTAGCCGGCCTGTGGACCGCGGCTACACGGGGTCGTACGTCCGCTCGACCTTCTGCGTGCCGGTGCGGGTGCGGTAGGACCGGGACCAGGACGAGGTCGCGTCCGCCTTCGTGCGGCTGGACACCACGTAGAAGTCCATCTGCGCGCGGTCGGCGGTGATGTCCAGGACGCCGTAGCCGTGCCGGTCGGTGTCCACCCAGTGGACGTGGCGGTTGGCGGCCCTGATGACCGGCGCGGCGAGCGCGGAGACCGTGCCCTCGGGGACCTTCACGATGTCGTCGAGGTTGTCCGAGGTCACCGAGGTCACCACGAACTCCGTGGCGGCCGAGGCGGACAGCGGGTAGGTCCCGGCGTCCACGGGCACGTCGTTGGCCCACGCCATGTGGATGTCGCCGGTCAGGAAGACGGTGTTGCGGATGGCGTTCGCGCGCAGGTGGGCGAGGAGCTCGCGGCGGTCGTCCGTGTAACCGTCCCACTGGTCGGTGTTGAGGGCGAGGCCCTCCTGCGGCAGGCCGAGCAGCTTGGCGAGCGGCTTGAGCAGGGTGGCCGAGAGGGAGCCGATGGCGAACGGCGAGATCATCACCGAGTTGCCGACCAGCCGCCAGGTGGTGTCGGACGCCTTCAGGCCGGCCTTGAGCCAGTCCAGCTGGGCGCGGCCGGTGAGGGTGCGGTCCGGGTCGTCGACGTCACCGTTGCCTACGGAGACCTGCTGGGAGCGGAAGGAACGCAGGTCCAGCAGGGAGAGGTCGGCGAGCTTGCCGAAGCGCAGCCGGCGGTAGGTGGTTCCCGCCAGCGCCGGGCGGACCGGCATCCACTCGAAGTAGGCCTGCTTGGCGGCCGCCTGACGGTTCGCCCAGGTGCCCTCGGCGCCCTCGGTGTGGTTCTCGGCGCCGCCCGACCAGGTGTCGTTGGCGATCTCGTGGTCGTCCCAGATCGCGATGACGGGCGCCTTGGCGTGCAGGGCCTGGAGATCGGGGTCGGTCTTGTACTTGCCGTGCCGGGTGCGGTAGTCGGCGAGGGTGAGGATCTCGTGCGTGGGCGCGTGCCGGCGTACGACGGTGTCGCGGGTGCCGTACTCGCCGGTGCCGTACTCGTAGATGTAGTCGCCGAGGTGCAGCCAGGCGTCGAGGTCGCCGCGGGCGGCGAGGTGACGGTAGGAGGAGAAGTAGCCGGCCTCCCAGTTGGCGCAGGAGGCCACGCCGAAGCGCAGGCCCGCCACGGACGCGTCCGCCGCCGGCGCGGTGCGGGTACGCGCCACCGGGGAGTCGGTCCCGCCGGCCGAGAAGCGGAACCAGTAGTCGGTGGCCGGGGCCAGACCGCGGACGTCGGCCTTGACGGTGTGGTCGGCGGCGGCGGTCGCGGTCACGGACCCCTTGGCGACGACGGTCGTCAGCGCCTTGTCCCTGGCGACGACCCACTCGACCTCGGTGTCCGGGCCGCGCCCGGAGCCGGGTATCGCGTCGGCGGTGGGGGTCACCCGGGTCCACAGCAGGACGCCGTCGGGCAGCGGGTCGCCGGAGGCGACACCGTGCAGGAAGGCGGGGGCCTCGTCGGCGGCCCGCGCCGGCAGGGCTGCGGCGAGCGGCCCGGCCAGCACGGCGGTGGCGGCAGCGGCCTTGACGACCGTACGGCGGCGCGGGGTACGCGCGGCCACGCGATCTGACGGAGTGTCGGTGCTCTCTGTTGATCTGTATCGACTGGTCACGGGCGATCAGATTACTGATCAGTACGACAAAGAGCGGGCGAACTGACAAAAGTTCGCCCGCTCTTCGGTTTTCCGCCCTCCCGGCCGCTCGGTCCGGTCAGGCCTTGAGGGCGGCCTCGAGCGCGGTGGTGAAGTCGGCGACCGTCATCGGGGCGTTGTCGCTGCCCGGTGCGGTCAGGGACTTCCCGTCCATCCTCAGCGTCGGAGTGCCCTTCACACCGCTGTCGTCGAACGTCTCGGACATCTCCAGCGCCCACTTGTCGAAGGTGCCGTCCTTCACGGCCTTCTGGAACTTGGCGTTGCTCTTCAGCGCGGGCACCGTGTCGGCCACCTTGATCAGGTAGCTGTCGTCCTTGAACTTGTCGTCGCTCTCCTCGGGGTGCCACTTCGCCGAGTACATCGCGGTCTTGTACTCGAGGAACGCCTCCGGGCTGACGTCGAGCGCGGCACCGAGCGCGCTGAGCGCGTTCTTGGAGCCCTCGCCGGACAGGCCGTTGTCGAGGAAGGTGGCGCCGACGAACTGGAGCTTGTACTTGCCGGCGTCGTAGTCCGACTTCACGGTGGCGCCGACGGTCTGCTCGAACTGGGCGCAGACGGGACAGCGCGGGTCCTCGTACATCACGAGGGTCTTCTTCGCGGTGCTCTTGCCCATCACGACCGTGGTGCCGTTCTCACCGGTGGTGTTGGCCGGCTTGACCAGGGGGTTGTCCGCGGCCTCCTCCCAGTAGGTGGGCTTGTTGTTCTGGACGACCGCGTAACCTATGCCGCCGGCCGCCGCCAGCACTCCGACGACCGAGCAGGCCACGATGACCTGGCGCTTGATCTTGGTGCGCTTGGCCTGGCGTTCGCGCTCGACGCGGAGCCGCTCGCGAGCCGCCGTCTTCGCCGCCGCACTGTTGCGCTTGCTCATGATGGTGTTCTCCAGGTGGGACGCGCGCAGGGGATGCGCGGGATACGTGGGTGTGGGGACTGTCGTGCTCGTGGCCGCGCCGGGCAGGGGGATGCTCAGGCGGCAGCGGCCGGGCGCGGGGGCCCACGACGTCCCAGGGAGTGCACGAGGATCCGGTCGAGGCCGGTGGCGGCCGGGCGGGGCGCGGGCCGCGGCAGCCGGCGGACGGCCGGGGCGCTGCGGACGGTCACGGCGGCCACGGCCAGCAGCAACGGCCGGAACGTCGTCGCGGTCGCCGCGCGCAGCACCTGGGCCAGCGCGCGCTCGCCCCGCCGCAGCCAGGCCGCGGCGAGGAGGCCGACGCCGATGTGCGCGCCCAGCAGCAGCCAGGCGGTCGACGGGTCGGCATGGGCGAGGAGGCCGCCGACCCGCTCCGGGTCGGTGCCTGTCACCCGGGCCAGCGGAGCGCCGACCGCGGTGCCGTCGCCGCACAGGAGGTCGAAGCCGACCGAGCGCAGCGGGCCGGCGACCGGGCCGCCCGCGGGGCCGTAGCAGACGTGCTGGCCGGTGGTGAAGACCGTGTCGGCCGCCAGCTCCAGCGGGATCAGCAGGGCGGCGATCCGCCCGAAGCCGCGCTCCCGGCCCGCCAGCGCGTAGGCGAGGAGGAACACGGCGACCGCGAGGGCGGCCACCGTGTTCAGCGGCAGCGGGGCCCGGGACAGCAGCACGTGCGACGCGGTGCTGAGCGTCACGACGACAGCCGTGAACAGCGCCGCGCGTACGGCTCTGAGGCGGGTCCCGGATATGTCCATGGCGGAGAAGAGTGTGTCACGCGCGCCTGTAAGAGGCCCCTAAACGGTCGCTGTGAGTGCCCTTTTCCTGAGGGATCTCGCTATGGATCCCGTCACAGGCCCGGGATCCGGCCGTTGCGGAACAGGTCGAGGAAGATCTGGTGGTCCGCACGCGCGCGTGCGCCGTAGGAGTGCGCGAACTCCACCAGGAGCGGCGCGAAGCTCTCCTCGTCGCCCGCCAGCGCCGCGTCGATGGCCCGCTCGGTGGAGAACGGCACCAGGGACTCGCCGGAGGTGTCGTCCGCCGCCGCGTGCATCGTGGCCGTGGCCCGGCCGAGGTCGGCGACGACGGCCGCGATCTCCTCGGGGTCGTCGATGTCACCCCAGTCCAGGTCCACCGCGTACGGCGAGACCTCGGCGACCAGCTGCCCCGCGCCGTCCAGCTCGGTCCAGCCCAGCCACGGGTCGGCGTGCGCCTGGAGGGCGCGCTGGGAGATCACCGTGCGGTGGCCCTCGTGCTGGAAGTACTCGCGGATCGCCCGGTCGGTGATGTGGCGGGAGACGGCCGGGGTCTGGGCCTGCTTGATGTAGATCACCACATCGTTCTCCAGGGCGTCGCTGTTGCCCTCCAGCAGGATGTTGTACGAGGGCAGGCCGGCCGAACCGATGCCGATGCCCCGGCGGCCGACGACGTCCTTCACCCGGTAGGAGTCCGGGCGGGTCAGGGAGGTCTCCGGCAGCGTCTCCAGATAGCCGTCGAAGGCGGCGAGGACCTTGTAGCGGGTGGCCGCGTCCAGCTCGATGGAGCCGCCCCCTGACGCGAAGCGGCGCTCGAAGTCGCGGATCTCGGTCATGGACTCCAGCAGCCCGAAGCGGGTCAGGGAACGGGCGTCGCGCAGGGCGTCCAGCAGCGGCCCGTCGGCCGTGTCCAGGGTGAAGGGCGGCACCTCGTCCTGCTTGGCGCCGGTGGCCAGGGCACGGATCCGCTCGCGGTACGCGCCCGCGTAGACCTGGACCAGCTCGGTGATCTGGTCGTCGCTGAGCGCCTTCGCGTACCCGACGAGGGCGATCGAGGCGGAGAAGCGCTTCAGGTCCCACAGGAAGGGACCGACGTACGCCTCGTCGAAGTCGTTGACGTTGAAGATCAGGCGGCCCTGGGAGTCCATGTAGGTGCCGAAGTTCTCGGCGTGCAGATCGCCGTGGATCCACACGCGCGAGGTGCGGTCGTCCAGGTACGGCCCGGTGAAGGTGTCGGCGTCGCCGCGGTCGCTGCGCGCCGCGTCCAGGTCGTGGTAGAAGAGGCAGGCCGTGCCCCGGTAGAACGCGAACGCCGAGGCTGCCATCTTGCGGAACTTCACGCGGAACGCGGCCGGGTCCGCGGCCAGGAGTTCGCCGAAGGCGGTGTCGAGGACGGCGAGGATCTCCTCGCCGCGAGGCTCTTCGTCGAGCTGCGGAACCGACATCGCGGGGTGCCTCCTGGTGCTTCATGTGTACGACAGCGTTTCTGCCGTCTCCAACGGGCGGACGCGTGCGAAAGTGCCCGCGGCCCCCGCTGTGAAGGTACGCGGGGGAGCCCGCCGGGTGTCAGTGCCGAGGCATAGACTTCGACGCTGACCCCAGGACTGTCCGCCAGCCCGTCGTCGTCCGTTTCCCTTGGAGGCCATGTCGTGTCGAAGCCGCCGTTCACGCACCTGCACGTTCACACCCAGTACTCGCTGCTGGACGGTGCCGCGCGGCTCAAGGACATGTTCGACGCGTGCAACGAGATGGGCATGACCCACATCGCCATGTCCGACCACGGCAACCTGCACGGGGCGTACGACTTCTTCCACACCGCCAAGAAGGCCGGGGTCACCCCGATCATCGGGATCGAGGCGTATGTCGCCCCCGAGTCGCGGCGCAACAAGCGCAAGATCCAGTGGGGCCAGCCGCACCAGAAGCGCGACGACGTCTCCGGCTCCGGCGGCTACACCCACAAGACGATCTGGGCGACCGACTCGACCGGCCTGCACAACCTCTTCAAGCTCTCCTCGGACGCGTACGCCGAGGGCTGGCTGCAGAAGTGGCCGCGGATGGACAAGGAGACCATCTCCCAGTGGTCCCAGGGGCTCGTCGCCTCCACCGGCTGCCCCTCGGGCGAGCTCCAGACCCGGCTGCGCCTCGGCCAGTACGACGAGGCGCTGAAGGCCGCCTCCGACTACCAGGACATCTTCGGCAAGGACCGCTACTTCCTGGAGCTGATGGACCACGGCATCGAGATCGAGCGCCGGGTCCGGGACGGCCTGCTGGACATCGGCAAGAAGCTCGGCATCCCGCCGCTGGTCACCAACGACTCGCACTACACGTACGCGCACGAGGCGACCGCCCACGACGCCCTGCTGTGCATCCAGACCGGCAAGAACCTCTCGGACCCCGACCGCTTCCGCTTCGACGGCACCGGCTACTACCTGAAGTCCACGGACGAGATGTACGCCGTCGACTCCTCGGAGGCCTGGCAGGAGGGCTGCGCAAACACCCTTCTGGTGGCCGAGATGGTCGACACCACCGGCATGTTCGAGGCGAAGAACCTCATGCCGAAGTTCGACATCCCCGAGGGCTTCACCGAGGTCAGCTGGTTCAAGGAGGAGGTCCGCCGGGGCATGGAGCGCCGCTTCCCGGGCGGCATCCCCGAGGACCGGCAGAAGCAGGTCGAGTACGAGATGGACGTCATCATCCAGATGGGGTTCCCGGGCTACTTCCTGGTCGTCGCCGACTTCATCATGTGGGCCAAGAACAACGGCATCGCCGTCGGCCCCGGCCGGGGCTCCGCGGCCGGCTCGATCGTCGCGTACGCCATGGGCATCACCGACCTCGACCCGATCCCGCACGGTCTGATCTTCGAGCGGTTCCTCAACCCCGAGCGCGTCTCCATGCCCGACGTCGACATCGACTTCGACGAGCGTCGGCGCGTCGAGGTGATCAGGTACGTGACCGAGAAGTACGGCGCCGACAAGGTCGCCATGATCGGCACCTACGGCAAGATCAAGGCGAAGAACGCCATCAAGGACTCCGCGCGCGTGCTGGGCTACCCGTACGCGATGGGCGACCGCCTCACCAAGGCGATGCCGGCCGACGTCCTGGGCAAGGGCATCGACCTGAACGGCATCACCGACCCCTCGCACCCCCGCTACAGCGAGGCGGGCGAGATCCGCGCGATGTACGAGAACGAGCCGGACGTGAAGAAGGTCATCGACACCGCCAAGGGCGTCGAGGGCCTGGTCCGGCAGATGGGCGTGCACGCGGCCGGCGTGATCATGTCCAGCGAGCCCATCGTCGACCACGCCCCCGTCTGGGTGCGCCACACCGACGGCGTGACCATCACGCAGTGGGACTACCCCCAGTGCGAGTCGCTGGGCCTGCTGAAGATGGACTTCCTGGGCCTGCGCAACCTCACGATCATGGACGACGCCATCAAGATGGTGAAGGCCAACAAGGGCATCGACCTGGAGATGCTCGCCCTGCCGCTGGACGACCCCACGACCTTCGAACTGCTCTGCCGCGGTGACACCCTCGGCGTCTTCCAGTTCGACGGCGGCCCGATGCGTTCGCTGCTGCGCCAGATGCAGCCCGACAACTTCGAGGACATCTCCGCCGTCTCGGCCCTCTACCGGCCGGGCCCGATGGGCATGAACTCGCACATCAACTACGCGGAGCGCAAGAACAAGCGCCAGGAGATCACGCCGATCCACCCGGAGCTGGAGGAGCCGCTGGAGGAGGTCCTCGCGGTCACCTACGGCCTGATCGTCTACCAGGAGCAGGTGCAGAAGGCCGCCCAGATCATCGCCGGGTACTCGCTCGGCGAGGCCGACATCCTGCGCCGCGTGATGGGCAAGAAGAAGCCCGACGAACTGGCGAAGAACTTCACCATCTTCCAGGCCGGCGCCAAGAAGAACGGCTACAGCGACGAGGCGATCCAGGCGCTGTGGGACGTGCTGGTCCCGTTCGCCGGATACGCCTTCAACAAGGCCCACTCGGCCGCGTACGGACTCGTCTCCTACTGGACGGCGTACCTGAAGGCGAACTACCCCGCCGAGTACATGGCGGCGCTGCTCACCTCGGTCAAGGACGACAAGGACAAGTCGGCCGTGTACCTCAACGAGTGCCGCCGCATGGGCATCAGGGTGCTCCCGCCGAACGTGAACGAGTCCGAGTCGAACTTCGCCGCGCAGGGCGACGACGTGATCCTCTTCGGCCTCTCCGCCGTGCGCAACGTCGGCACCAACGTGGTCGAGTCGATCATCAAGTCCCGCAAGGCCAAGGGGAAGTACTCCTCCTTCCCCGACTACCTCGACAAGGTCGAGGCGGTGGTCTGCAACAAGCGCACCACGGAATCGCTGATCAAGGCCGGCGCCTTCGACTCGATGGGCCACACCCGCAAGGGCCTCACCGCGCAGTACGAGCCGATGATCGACAACGTGGTGGCGGTCAAGCGCAAGGAGGCCGAGGGCCAGTTCGACCTCTTCGGCGGCATGGGCGAGGAACAGAACGACGAGCCCGGCTTCGGCCTGGACGTCGAGTTCACCACCGACGAGTGGGACAAGACGTACCTGCTCGCGCAGGAGCGCGAGATGCTCGGTCTGTACGTCTCCGACCACCCCCTCTTCGGTCTGGAGCACGTGCTCTCGGACAAGGCGGACGCGGGCATCGCCCAGCTCACCGGGGGCGAGCACTCGGACGGCGCGGTCGTCACCATCGGCGGCATCATCTCGGGCCTCCAGCGCAAGATGACCAAGCAGGGCAACGCCTGGGCCATCGCCACCGTCGAGGACCTCGCCGGCTCCATCGAGTGCATGTTCTTCCCCGCGACCTACCAGTTGGTCTCGACCCAACTCGTCGAGGACGCCGTGGTGTTCGTCAAGGGCCGCCTCGACAAGCGGGAGGACGTGCCGCGCCTGGTCGCCATGGAGCTCCAGGTGCCGGACCTGTCCAACGCGGGCACCAACGCCCCGGTGATCCTCACCATCCCGGCCGTGAGGGTCACCCCGCCGATGATCAACCGGCTCGGCGAGATCCTCACCCACCACCGGGGCGACAGCGAGGTCCGGATCAAGCTCCAGGGCCCGACGAAGACGACCGTGCTGCGCCTGGACCGGCACCGGGTCAAGCCCGACCCCGCCCTCTTCGGCGACCTGAAGGTACTGCTCGGCCCGTCCTGCCTGGCCGGCTGAGCGGCCGGCACACACCAGCGCGGGGACCCGGCACGCGCGGGCCCCGGCCACGCGCAGGACATACGCAAGGGGCGCATCCGGAGATCCGGATGCGCCCCTCATGCATGCGCAAGGGCGTCAAGGGCCCGTCAGGCAGATGCTAGTTGTGGCCGAAGCGCTTGCCGCGTCCCTTGCCGCGGGCCATGTCGCCGGGCGTCGTCTGCGGGGAGCGCGTCTCGTCCTGCGGCTCGAGGGTGGCCTGCGGTGCCGACTGCGGGGTGCGCTCGGACTGCGGCTGCTTACGGTCACGGTTCTTGTTCTTGGCCATGGGGATCTGCCTCCTGTTGGGGGTCTAGGGGCCAGGGCCGGATTCAGATTCACATAGGCTGACTTATGGCGCATTTCGGATAATTACCGTCGGTGACAGGGTTCGTCGGAGCGTCCCGCCCCGAAACGCCACGCCGAAGATCGAGTTCCGGCCGTTAACCCCCGTGCGGTCGGGCAGACTCGAAGCAGGCCCGAAGCAAATCTCCCGGGAAGAGGGTGAGTCGTGTGGACCGCTGCATCGTCCTGGTGGACGCCGGGTATCTGCTGGGGGCCGCCGCGAGTCTCCTCGCCGGAGAGCCCTCCAGATCCAGAATCACCGTCGATCACGCCGCCCTCGTCCAGGGCCTGCGCGAACAGGCGGAATCCGAGACCGAACGGCCGCTGCTGCGGATCTACTGGTTCGACGGCGCCCCCGACCGTGTCCCCCAGCCCGAACACCGCAGACTGCGTGTGATGCCCCGGGTCACCGTCCGGCTGGGCGCGCTGACCCGCAGCGACGGCCGCTGGGCGCAGAAGGGCGTCGACGCCGCCATGCATGCCGAGCTGACCGAGCTGGCCCGCAACCGCGCCTGCTCCGACGTCGTCCTGGTCACCGGCGACGGCGACCTGCTGCCCGGCATGATGGCAGCCAAGGAGCACGGCGTCGCCGTCCACCTGTGGGCCGTGCAGGCCGCCGACGGCGACTACAACCAGTCCGAGGACCTGGTCGCCGAGGCAGACGAACGGCGCGTCCTGGACCGTACGTGGATCACCAAGGCCGTCCGCGCCAAGGACTTCGGCGGGGTCTGCGCGCCGCCGCCCGTGCCGCGGCCCGAGATCGCCGCCATCCTCTCCGCCCCGCTGCCCGACTCCACCCTCGCACCCACGTCCGAGCGGCCCGCCGAACAGAGCGAGCACCCCTCCGCCCCCACCGACCACGGCACCCGGGAACGGGTCCCCGCCGCCAAGGGCGTCCCCACCCCCAAGGAC
>NZ_JARGEF010000420.1:0-3867 GCF_033794725.1 Streptomyces sp. ID05-39B
GAGGGCATGGGCGCCGGGGGCTCTGGCGGAACGGGCGCCGGGGGGCGCGTCCTTCTCCGGCGCCCGTGTCGCCGTACGAGGCCCTGTGCGCCCCCTAAGCCCCTGGTGCCTCCGGTGTGTCCGGCACTTCCGCGTCGAAGTAGCCCGCGGCCTCCGGATACCGGGTCACGATGTGCACCGACCAGTCGGGGTCGGCGGTGAGGGCGTCCTCTATCGACCAGCGGAGCCATTCGGCGCTGATGCGGCGGTCCAGGCCGCCACGGCCCGCGCCCAGCAGGGGGAAGCAGATCGAGCGCAGGCCGGCGGCACGCTCCCGGCGGGCGCGGGTGAAGCAGGCGGCGACCGCGGTGGCGATGCTCTGCGGGTCGACGCGGTAGCCGAGACCGTCGGGCACCGCGAGGGCCGCGTGGTAGACGCGGCGCACCCCGCGCTCGGCGAGGGCTCCCGGTCCGGTGGGGACGACGGTGCCTGGCCGCAGGGGCAGGACACCGGGCCGGGCCCGTACCCAGGAGGCGAGTTCCTCGGCCAGGACGTCGGTGTCGGGCCCCTCGGGGGCGCAGCCGACGACCGCCGCGCGGCGCAGGGCCCCGGAGACGGTGGGCCGGAACGACTTGGACATCTCCAGGTGGACGTTCTCGGAGGAGACGAGGACGTCGATGTCCCGCAGCAGTTCGATGGGCGAGACGTGCACGGTCACCGGCCGGCTCCCGGCCCGTCCCGGCAGCCCGGTGTACGGAACGGTCGTGGGGCGCGGACCGGCCGGGCGTGCCGGGCGTGGTCGGGGCAGGAC
Source organism: Streptomyces sp. ID05-39B (assembly GCF_033794725.1). Taxonomy (NCBI): domain Bacteria; kingdom Bacillati; phylum Actinomycetota; class Actinomycetes; order Kitasatosporales; family Streptomycetaceae; genus Streptomyces; species Streptomyces sp. ID05-39B. The sequence goes on from NZ_JARGEF010000420.1 coordinate 791, forward strand.
CGCGGGCCGGGGTGTGCGGGCGGCCGGTTCGCGGGCCTCGGCGAGGATCGCTCCCGCGAGCTGCTCGATGACCCGCCGCTCCTGGCTGTGCCGGAACCGCTCGTCGCTCACCCCGTACACCTGGGCCGCCGCCCGGCGCCGGTCCGCGGCCGGGTCGCCCCGGTGACCGGGCAGCAGGCCGAAGGTGCACTGGGCGGCGCGGCCGATGAGGTCGTCGGTGCCGAGCCGTTCGGCGGCGGCGCGGATGAGCCGTTCCGCCCCGTCGGCCAGGTCGTCCTCGCCCTCGGCGTGTCCGCAGTGCAGGGTGACCGCGCGCAGCGCCCGGGGCACCAGCGACTGCAGCGCGGGCAGGCCGCCACGACGCAGGTTCCGCAGTTCCCGTTCGAGGTCGGCGCGGTCCGGCAGACCATCAGGGTTCATGCCGGTCAACATATCGGCGCGGGTGGCAGGGCCGCCGGGTGTTCTGCAAGGGCGGGTGAGGCGGGGGCGGTGTTCGCGCGGTGGCTTCTTTTGCCTTCCGCGGGGCGCCGGTTGTCCGCCGGGCACCGTTGTCCGCCGCGCGACGCCGTCGCCGAATCTCCGTATCTCCGTATCTCCGTATCAGTCTCGCGCCGCGAACCCCGCCACAATCGCATGCGCGTCCGAATTCTTTTTCATCACGTCCGCTCCGGCCGGCATTCACCAATGGATCCGCCCACTCCGCCGGGCCCCACTGCTGCGCCCGTTCCCCCCGTCCGCCCACGGACCCCTCGGTCCTTTACGTCCGCAGGTGAATTCCATGACGTTTCCTGCTGATCCCGGTGGCCCCGGCGAGGACCTCGTCCCGCCGACGCTCATCGAGCCCGAAACGCCGACGTCCGGCGGCCTGCCCGCGCCCGACCCACGGGGCGATCCGGACACGCTGCCGCCCACCCTGGCCACCCGCTTCCTGGCGCGCGAGCGACTTCCCAGGCGCGGCGAGCAGACCGTACACCGGGCCGGGGAGGAGGGCCGCTCCGCCGAGTTGCGCGCGGCCGTGTTCCGGGTGCTCGACCAGAGGGCCGTCGGCCCGGACACCGAGCGGGTACTCAAGTGGTTCCACCCCGACGCGGCCCCCGACGACGAGGTGACCGGCCTGCTGTCCGAGCCGCTGCACGACGGGCTGTCGTACGTCATGGAGCGGGGAAGGGCCCACGGGGCGCCCTTCCACGTGCTGCCCTCGCACGGGAGCACCGACTTCGCGACCTTTCTGCGCGACCACGGAAAGCTGTCGCCGCAGGAGATCCAGGGACTCGTGGGCCGGCTGCACGGGGCTCTGACCGCGCTGCACGCGGCGGGCGTGGTGCACCGGGACCTGAAACCGTCCAACCTGGTCCTCGGCGACTACGCCCGGCCCGCCGAGGGCCTGGTGCTGATCGACTTCGGCATCTCGCTCGTCGCCCGCTCCCCGCGCGAGGCGTCCGGCGCCTGGGCCGCCACCCCGCGCTACGCCTCGCCACAGGCGCTGCTGCGCAAGCCGATCGTGCGCGCGGCGGACGACTGGTGGTCGCTCGGAGTCCTGGTCGCGGAGGCCGCCCGCGGCCGGCACCCGGTCGAGAGGCACCACGAGCCGGCTTCCGTGATGGATGCGGTGCAGGCGGGCGCCCTCGACCTCGACGGCATCACCGACGGGCACGTCCGGCTGCTCTGCCAGGGGCTGCTCGCCCACCACCCGGACGACCGCTGGGGGTCCGAGCAGGTCGCCGAATGGCTGGCCGGGCGCAGCCCGAGGACGGTGCCCCGGCTGGGACCCGCCCCCCGCACGGGCGACCGTACGGCGGACCGTCCCGCCGCCGCGCCCGGCCCCGCCACGGAGGCGCCCCGCTTCGAGCACGCGGGCCGCGTCTTCACCGACCCGGCGCGCCTCGGCGAGGAGTTCGACGCCGACTGGCCGGCCATGGTCCGCCGGCTGGCCCGCGGCAGGGAACGGGAACGGCTCGGGCTCTGGCTCACCGAGTTCCGCCCCGAGCGGGACCCGGCCCGCGCCGAGGCCCTCGACGAGCTGTTGCGGGAGGGACTGCGGCGCAGGCCGGACGCGGGGACGCTGATCGACCTGATCGGCTGGATGGCCCCGCAGCAGGAGCCCGGCTACCGGGGCATCCCGCTCGGCCTCGGCGACCTGCCCGCCTTCGCGGGACGGGCGGCGGCCGGCGACCGGCAGTGCGTGGACGTGATGGCCGAACTGCACCGGCACCGACTGCTCGACCGGCTGGCCGCGCGGCGCGGCGGCGAGGAACTGGCCCACGTCGACCGGCGCTGGCAGGACCACCACGCCCAGTGGAACGCGGCCGTCGCCCGGCTGGCCGCGATACCCGAGGTCAGCGACGACCGCGACGGCCTGCGCTCCGCGACCGGTACCGGCGCGGGCCTGACCGCCGAACTGCTCCACCTGGCGGCGGCCCCCGCCCCGGCGACCCGCCGGCTCCGCGCCGACCTGGAGCGGGCCCTGCGCGGCATGCCCGCCCACGTGTCCTGGTTCGCCCGGCTGGCAGAGGAGGCCCGCGAGCCCGTACCGCTGCTGCTCGCACTACGGCTGCACCCGCTGGCCCTGGCACAGGCTCGGGAGATCCGGCGGGAACGCGAGCGGAACCGGCAGCTCGCGGCGACGGACGCCCACTCCCGGCACTTCCGGCTGGTGCAGCGGCGACTGGAACTGCCGGTGATGCTGGGCCGGGCCGCGGGCGGGGCGCTGCTGCTGTTCTTCCCGCACGCCTTCGTGGTGGGGCTGGCCGATGTGACCGGCCGGGCGCCGCAGACGACCGTTCTGACGGCCTGGCTGCTGAGCGTGCCCTCGCTGGCGGCGCTGCTGGCCGTGGAGTGCTGGACGGCCTGGTACATCGGCGCGCGCTACCACCCCGACTACTCGGTGATGGGCCAGCTCACCCGCCGGTCCCTGCCGGTGACCGGCCGCATCACGCGCCGTGGATGGCGCGGCCGGCTGTGGGCCTGTCCCTTATACCCCTTTGACCCGTCCGACGAAGCTAGGAGGGTAAACATCGTGGTGGGCCTGTAATATAAAAAAAAAAACACCAAAAAAAAAAAAAAAGAAAAACAAAATA
>NZ_JARGEF010000421.1:0-3841 GCF_033794725.1 Streptomyces sp. ID05-39B
GTTGTCTCCCCGGGGACCGGGGTTGCCGACGGAGTCGGCGGCGGTGGCGGGACGGCGGGCGCTGGGGCTGGGTCGAGCCGCGACAATGTGGGTGCGCGCGCTTGACCGGGCGCGACGGAAACGGAACGGGAAACGGGGATCACATGGCAAACGGTGACGAAACAAGCGACACGTCCGACAGCGCCGGGGCCACTCCCGCCGCGCCGATCGGACTCGCGGCCGGAGTGGGGATCGGCACGGCCCTCGGGGTCGCGCTGGGTCTCACCGTCTTCGACAACCTCGGGCTCGGCCTCTCCCTCGGCATCTGCCTGGGCACGGCCATCGGCGCGGGAGCCGACGCGGGCGCGGGCGTTGCGCGCAAGCGCGGGAAGACCGGGGAGACGCCCCGGCAGGCGGGCGAGGCCCCGGAGTAGGAGGACGGGGGCTGTCAGTGGTACCGGTTACGGTCCCGCGCATGACCGAAGCCTCCGATTTCCTCACCGCCACCCGTACCTTCTACGACGCCATCGCCGAGGACTACGCCGATCACTTCCGCGACCTGCACGCGAAGCTCCCCTGGGACCGGGCCGTGTTCGCGCTGTACGCCGAACTCGTGGGCGTGGGCGGGAAGGTGGTTGATCTCGGGTGCGGGCCGGGGCGGGTGACCGGGCACCTCGCGTCGCTGGGGCTGTCCATGTCCGGCCTCGACCTGTCGGAGTCGATGCTGACGGTGGCGCGGCGGGAGAATCCGGGACTCCGGTTCGAGCGGGGTTCGATGCTGGAGCTGGGGTACGAGGACGGCTCACTGGACGGGGTCGTCTCCTGGTACTCGTCCATCCACACGCCCGCTGAGCGGCTGCCCCACCTCCTCGCCGAGTTCCGGCGGGTCCTGAAGCCCGGCGGGCACGCTCTCCTCGCCTTCCAGGTCGGTGAGGAGCCCAGGCACCTCGAACAGCCGTGGGGCCACCCGGTGTCCCTGGACTTCCACCGCCGCACACCGGAGGGAATGGCCGGACTGCTTGCCGAAGCCGGTTTCTCCGTGCCTTCCCGGACGGTCCGCGCACCGGAGCCCGAACTCGACGAGAAGGTGCCGCAGGCCTACCTGGTGGCCCGCGCCTAGAGAGCCCGGCCGGAGAGAGAGCAGCTCCTAGGGCGTGTTTCGAAAGTAGCGTCGTCTGCCCGAAGGGCAGGCCGGGCGGCGTCTGGTGCGTGCGATCGCAAGGCGGAGGGTCGTCCCGATACTGGTTGTATCGGGATGATCCCGACAACGCGGCGAGCGTGCGTGCCAGGCGTCGCCCGGCAGGCGGGACTTTCGAAACACGCCCTAGAGGACCCCCGCGAGGTCCAGCGCGGCCAGGTAGCCGAAGGTCATCGCGGGGCCGATCGTCGAACCGGCGCCGGCGTAGCTGTGGCCCATCACGGCCGCGCTGGCGTTTCCGGCGGCGTAGAGGCAGGGGATCGGAGTGCCGTCGGAGCGCAGGACGCGGGCGCGGGCGTCGGTGCGCAGGCCGCCCTTGGTGCCGAGGTCGCCGGGGACGATCCGGAAGGCGTGGAAGGGCGGCAGCCAGAGCGGGGCCAGGCAGGAGTTCGGGAGGACGGCGGGGTCCGTGTAGTAGTGGTCGTACACGCTGTCGCCGCGGCCGAAGTCGGTGTCCTGGCCGCGCAGGGCGAGGGAGTTGAAGCGGTCCACGGTGGCGCGCAGGGCGGCGGGCGGGACGCCGACGGCGGTGGCGAGGCCGTCCCAGGTCCAGGACTTGTGCGCCGCTCCGGAGCTGTACCAGTCGTCGGGGAGGGGCAGGGTCGGGGCGACGTCCTTGAACAGATACCGGTTGCGGTAGTTCTGATCGACGATCAGCCAGGCCGGGATGGCCGGGTCGGTGGGGTGGCGGTCGTACATGGTGTGGACGACGTCGCTGTAGGGGGCGGCCTCGTTGACGAAGCGGGCGCCGGAGCGGTCGACGAGGAGGCCGCCGGGGAGGGTGCGTTCGGCGAGGCAGAAGTACGGCCGGCCGGGGACCGGGATGGTCGGTCCCCACCATGCGTCGTCCATCAACGCGACGGACCCGCCGACGCGTTGCCCGGCGCGGATGCCGTCTCCCGTGTTCTCCTTCGCGCCGACGGTCCACTCCGTGCCGATCGGCTGACGCTGGTACTGCGCCCGCATGGCCGCGTTGTGCTCGAAGCCGCCGGACCCGACGACGACTCCGCGCCGGGCGCGCACGAGCCCGGTGGCACCGTCGCGCGTGACGACCGCGCCCGTCACCCTCCCGCCCTCCACACGCAGGTCGGTGAGCGGGGTGCTCAGCCACACCGGCACCCCGGCCAAGAGCAGCCCGGCACGCAGGCCGGCCGCCAGGGACTGCCCCATGGTGAGCGGCTTCTGCCCGAGCAGGGCGGCCTTGGTCCCGCGCGCCAGGCACTCGGCGGCGACGGCGGCACCCCGCACGCTCACGGCGGCCAGCGCCAGCCACTTGTAGTCGGCGCTGAACACGACCATCCCGGCCGGGAGTTGCATGTACGGCGGGTTGAGGCGGGCGAGTTCGGCGCCCAGTACGTTGCCGTCGAGCTGGTCGGGTTCGACTGACCGTCCGCCCGGCAGGCCACCGGGCAGCTCCGGGTAGTAGTCGCTGTATCCGTCCATCCAGCGGAACCGCAGCGGGCTGTTGGCCATGACGAAGGAGAGCATCGCGGGCCCGTGGGCGAGGAAGGCGGCCTGCCGGTCGGCTGCGACCTCCGGTCCGACGACGGCCTTGAGGTAGGCGGCGGCCTTCGCGGGCGTGTCCGGGACGCCCGCCGCGAGGATGACCGGGTTGTTGGGAATCCAGATCCCGGCCCCCGACCGTGCCGCCGACCCCCCGAAGGTGGCCGCCTTCTCCACGACCACACAGCTCAGCCCGTGCTTGGCGGCGGTCAGCGCGGCGGTCATCCCGGCGGCCCCCGACCCGATGACGACGACGTCGTAGGTGCCGAGAAGGGGCGGTTCGGCGGCGGAGGCGGTGACCTGCGCCCCGGCCTGCGTCCCGGCGGCCAGGGCGAGCCCCGCCCCCGCGCCGAGCACTTTCCTCCGGGACGGGCGGGACGCGTCGGACGATGCGAGTGCGGCTCTGTCGGCGCCTGAGGGCACGGCGGCCCTCCCTCCAGCCTGAGGGGAACAGGGGCCGGGACTGTCGCGCGGGGGTCTTGGGAAGTCAAGGCCTATGCGACGGCGCCGAGGATTCTGCGGCAGTCGTCCCAGGCGGCCCCGCTCAGCAGGGGCCGCAAGCGGGTGAACAGGGTGAGCAGGTCGGGCCCCCATCGTTCGCGGAAGGCGGGGTCCAGGTCGGCGAGGTCGAGTTCGTTGGCCGCCGTGAGATCGGCGAAGTCGTGGAGCAGGCGGGGCACGGATATGCGGCGGGTGCCCGTGAAACGGTCGTGGAAGCGCGGGTCGGGTCCGGCCGGCGTCGGGTAGGACGCCTTCCGGTCACAGCTCGCGTAGAAGTACACGATCGCCTCCGCCTCCTCGCCGATCACCGCGACGAGTTCACCGCGGCGGTCCACCGGGAGCAGGGCCGAGGGGAAACCGTCGGTGCCGTAGAAGGCGTGGCAGAGCCCGGCGAGCTGGAGCTCCGGGCCGGCGCCCCAGTCGGCGAGCCGGGAACGTACGCGGAGCAGGTGGGCCAGGAGCGTGCCGCCGGGGTGCGCGAGCGTCCCCGCGCCCAGCTCACGCAGCAGCGCCTCGGCCCGGCCGAGCGCTTCTTCTTCCCCCATGCCGAAGCACCTCTTCCCCTACAAGCATTCTCCCCGTGCCGTCAGCGGGAGTTCGGCCCAGACCGCCTTGCCCACGTCACGCTCGCTCTACACCCCACCCTGAACCCCACCGGCC
>NZ_JARGEF010000422.1:0-3791 GCF_033794725.1 Streptomyces sp. ID05-39B
CGGAGATTTTTTTAAGGGCCAGCGCCCCCCGCCCTGCCGCTCGTCCCCGCCCAGCTCGCCGACCTCCTCCTCGCCCCGGCCGCCGACGCCAACGCAATCCACCGGCAGATCAACGAACAGGCCGGCCCGCAGGAAGCCCGCCAGATCCTGGCCGCCGCCCACCACATCGCCGCCGAACGCCTCTGGGCCGACCCCTCCTGACCACAACCCCCGCCCGGCGGGCTGCCACACCCGCGGCCCCGCGCAGGGGCAACACCCGGCCCCAAGCCGCGAGAGCCTGACCCACACCCCCATCACCGGGAGGCACGCCCATGCCCGACCAGACCACGGCCCCCGCTGCTGCTGGTGAGTCCGGGAGCACACGATGACCGGACGCGATGCGCACCTCTGGGAGATCGACCACCCGTACTACTGCGCCGAGGGCAACTACTTCAAAGCAGGCCAGCACGAACAGTTCGCCTCATGGCAGGACTTCACCGCCGAGACCAACTTCATCGACGGCGACCGCGACATGAACTTCCTGATCCGCTGGGACTGGCGCAAGCCCGGCTTCCACGACTGGGACGGCGACGAGTCCCTGCTGCTGTTCTTCGTCCTCCAGCGCAAGGCCTGGCTGCTGTCCAAGCAGATCCCCGTCACCGAGGCCGACGAGCCCGCCATCCGCGCGTTCCTCACCGAGTGCGCCCAGGCGATGCGCGCCACGTGGGAGCCGCTCCTCGACGAACCCGCCGCTGTTCCTGCCCCGTGATCCACGAGCACGGCCGGCCCGCGGGCATTGCGGGCCGGCCTCCCCGGATCGTCCCAAGCCACCCCGAGAACGGAACCCCATGACCGACCAGACGCCCGAGCCCCTCCGCATCCCGATCGCCTACTCCGTCGTGTACGCCGTGCGCGGCCTGGCCCCAATCCCGAACATGTACGGGGCCCACGAACTCGTGCCCGGCGAGATCACGCTGACCTACCGCGCTTCCGAGGACAGCCAGCTTGGCCGCATCCACGCCTACGTGGCTGGGCACCTCGTGGCGGACGGGGTGAAACTGCCCACGCCGAACGGCCTGTACGGCCAGCACTACGACAACGGCCTGGAAGGTTGGCCCGCCTGGCTGGCGGAGGAGGCGCGGCTGCACGACCCCGCTGCCGTGCCTGTCCCGCCGCCCGCAGACCAGACCGCCATCCACCAGCGCATCGCCGCCGCGCTCGCCGCCCGGTTCACCGCCGACGGCGACCTCTCGCAAGGGATGCGCGTGATCGACCCCAACGACGAAGACGATCCGAACCCAGCGCGCTGGGTTCGGCCGGGCGAGGCCGCCGACGCGGTGATGGCCGTCCTGCCCGAGCAGACAGACCGGGCCGCCGTGCTGCTGGAAGCCGCCGACGATCTCGCCACCGCTTTCGGTGACCCGATGGCCAAGCACATCGGCCTCCTCGGCGCCGCCCACCTGCGTCGCCGGGCCCGCTCCGCGCAGACGTCCGAGGCGCAGCCCGAGACGCCGATGGAGAAGCGCCTTCGATACAGCGAGCGGCGCAACGACGAACTCCGCGCGGAATGCAAGCGGCGCGGCAAGAACGTCCTGGAGCAGAGTCTGAAGATCGTGGCGCTGGAGCGGCAGATCGACGAGGTGCGCAGCCAGTTGGGCGCGGAGATCCTGCGGGCTGGTCAGGCCGAGACCGAGCTGCGCCGTGTGGCCGCCGAGGAACAGCCCGCCGAGACGGGGGATGCGCTCGCCCAGGCACGGGCCACGAACCAGCGCCTCAACCTTCGCACCCAGCGACTCGAATCCGAACTGGCCACATACCGCCGGGCTGTGGCGCAGTGGGAGGTCAGCGACCACCGGACCTACGTCCCGATGCGCAGCCTCGCAGCCATCGCAAAGGCGGCTGGCCGGGATATCGAGACGCCGCACTGGCTGCTGCACTACCAGCGGGTCGAGCAGGCCGAGGCCGCCATCGAGCGGGTGCGCGCCCTGCGTGAGCCCATCGCCGAGGCCATCGAGCGAGCCGACTACAGCGGCAACATGCGGCGCGGCGACCTCGCCGACTCCGTCATGCCCGTCATCCACGCCGCCCTCGACGCCACCGCGCGGCCCGCCGTCGGGGAACAGCCCACCACCTGCACGGCCACCATCCCCGCCGTCATCAACTCGGCACCCGACCGGTGCGTGGCCCCGGCCGGCCACTACGACGAGAGCAACGAGCCCGTGTTCACCGGCGACGTCCGCAGCCCAGGAGGCTGGCACACGAACGGCCAGGGGCACGTGTGGTCGGACCGGGCCGCAGCGGCCACACCGCACAACGCGCAGCCCGAGACGCGGGAGGCGCCGTGATCGCCCGACTCGCCGGCGCCCTCACTGTCGCGCTCACCCGACTCGCCCACCACCTCGGCACCCACGCCTACCTGTCCACCGGCTGCCTCCACGGCGACCACGCCTACTGCCAGGGCATGACCGGACTCGCCGGAGCCAAACGGCCGGGCGAATGCAAGTTCTGCCGGGCCTCGTGCCTGTGTCGCTGCCACCGCAGGCAGCCCAAGACGAAGGAGGTCTGACCATGGATACCGCCCTGACTGGCCCCACCGAAGCTGAACTCGCCACCTGGCTGACCGAGAAGGTCGGCGACCAGATCAGCGAAGACTACGAGGCCGCCCGCCTCCTCCTGGACACGTTCGACCTCGCGTCCAAGACCAGCAGCAGCCTCAACAACCCCCACCAGATCGCCAACTGCATCGCCTCCACCCCCAGCCGGGACCGTGAAGGGCCGTGGGCGCCCGTCTACACCGTGCAGGCCGCCAAGACCCTGTACGACGCCTACCGCATCACCCGCAAGCCGGCGGACCACGCACGCCTGTTCGTCGACCTGCCCATGCCCGTCGTCGTCTCCCGCCACCAGTGCCCGTTCTGCCGGCGCTTCACCCGAGCCGACGCCGCCCAGGTCCGCGACCACATGACGCGCTGCTGGCAAAACCAGGCCCTGCGCTGCTGCAAGACCTGCATCCACCACCAGGACGCATCCGGCACCCCCGGCAGCCCTGACGAGTGGCTGGAATCCTGCACCAACCCGGACGGCCCCGAATACGAGGACTACCGCTTCCCCGTCCTGCACTGCCCCCTCTGGGAAGCCCGGAAGGCCTGACGTGGAGGAGTCGACGACGCCCGGCCTGTACGCCCTCACCGGCCTCGTCTTTCTTGCCCTGGGCGTCGTCTTCTTCCTCGTCCTCCTCGCCCACGCCACCCGCTCCAGCATCCGCTATATCCGCACCCGAACCCGCAAGGAGGCCTGAAATGACCAACCTGCCCTCCCGCTTGATGGACAACCTTCACGCCGAAGCCCTGGCCGAGCACGCCAGCCGCCAGCCCTACTGCACCGGCGACCGCTGCAAGGACTGCACTGCCCCGACCACGAAGAACCCGGACGACGAATGCTGTGAAGCCACCTGTGGCTGCTGCCCCCGCGTGAACGAGCACGGGAACTGCTTCCTGTACGCGGGCAGCGAGGAGGACTCCAAGTACTGCGACCAGCACGGCGAGGGCACGCTGTTCGATCGGTCTCCGGAGGCGCAGCGCAGGTACGAGCTGCTGCGCGGCGCATGACGCCGCGGTGCCGGGGCTGCGGCCGCCGACTGAAGACGCCTTCCCCGACCGGCTACGGGCCCGTCTGCGAGCGGAAACGCAACCCCCCGACCCCACGCCGCCACCACACACCCAAAAACCCAAAACAAGCCCGACCCAGCCCCAAACCAACCCGCCCCCGCCAAACACCCCCGACGGGAAGGGGCAGACCTTTTTTAATAAAAA
>NZ_JARGEF010000423.1:0-3758 GCF_033794725.1 Streptomyces sp. ID05-39B
GTGTTGCAGGGGGTGTCGGGGGCGGGCTGGAGATGCTCGCGGGCGTGTACGACGCGCCCGCCCAGGACGAAGACCCGGAACTGGTGGCGCAGCCCGTCGGCGGTGAAGTTGCCCGCGTCGCGGGAGAGCATCCAGTCGGTGCCGTGTCCCGCGTAGTAGGCGGTGGCCTCTGCCAGCCGGGCGGGGGTGGTGACGTGGAAGGTGTCGTTGCCGCCGGTGCCGACGACGGGCCGCGCCCAGGTGTCGCCGCCGAGCCGCTCGAACGCCTCGGCCGCCTCCCGCGCGGTGGGGCGGGACAGGACGGCGGTCTCCATCTGGGCGATGCCGTCCCTGCGGAAGCGTTCGACGGTGAGGTTCTTCTCCGTGGCGGTCCGCCAGGCGTCGGGGCCGGTACCGAGCGTGACCACGTCAGGGTGGTCCAGCAGTTCCTGGAAGCCGGCCAGGGCACGGCGGCGGTGCGGCGGGATCTCGTACAGCACGACGATGTCGGGCACGAAGTCCAGCCCTTCCTGCGGGACTTGCAGGCGTAAGCGGCCTCCGTCGCGGACACCGCGACCGGTGGCCTTGGCGGCCCCGGTCACGCCGGTCGCGCCGGTCACGCCGGTCACGCCGGTCGCGCCGTCGTCTTCGGCGGCTCCGGACTCGAAGTGGCGGGAGTCGATGCGCACGGGCGGGGCGCCGGTGAGCAGTTCCACGGCGTCGGCGAGGTACTCGCTGCATTCCTCGGGCGACGTCGGGTCGGCGATCAGGGCGATGCACGGTCGGGACACAGCGGCCTCCAGTGGCTCTCGACGCGCGCTCGTACCGCGGGCCCGGTCGCACGGCCCGAACGGCGTCACGGTGTGTGGTGCCTGTCGCGCGGGTGGCCCTCGCAACCCGTCGCCCTGGGGAGCCGCGCCGGTGTGCGGGCCGGGCCGGGCCCGGACTGCCGCCGGGGCCGGGTCCGGCCGGTGACCACGCATGGATGGGGCTCGCCCCGTCGGGTCGTGGCTCGGGGCTGGCCGACCACTGTAAGCACCGGGCCCGGCGCCATGACAGGGCGCACGGCCGCCCGGCTCCTGACCCTGCCTCTGCGCCGTCCGCCCCGGACCGTGCGCCCTGCCCGGTGCCCGGATCAGCCGTCCCAGGCCCAGTCGGCGACCTCCGGCAGATCGGTGCCGTGCACCCGGATCCAGTCGTGGTGGCGCAGCCGGGCGTCCTCCATCCGCTGGCGTACGGCCGCGGCGCGCACGGCGAGGCCGGGGACGCGGTCGATGACGTCCATGACCAGGCGGTAGCGGTCGAGGTCGTTGCGCACGACCATGTCGAACGGCGTGGTCGTGGTGCCGATCTCCTTGTAGCCGCGCACATGCAGATGCTGGTGGCCGGTGCGGCGGTAGGCGAGGCGGTGGATCAGCCACGGATAGCCGTGGTAGGCGAAGATGACGGGCCGGTCCGCGGTGAACAGGCCGTCGTACTCGAAGTCGCTCATGCCGTGCGGGTGTTCGCCGCTCGGCATCAGGCGGGCGATGTCGACGACGTTGACGACGCGGACCGCGAGTTCGGGCAGGTGGCGGCGGAGCAACTGGGCGGCGGCCAGCACCTCCTGGGTCGGTACGTCGCCCGCGCAGGCGAGTACCACGTCCGGTTCGCGGCTGCCGTTCTCGGTGCCTGCCCAGTCCCAGACCCCGGCACCGCGGGCGCAGTGGACACGGGCCTGGTCCATGGTCAGCCAGTCGAAGCAGGGCTGCTTGCCCGCCACCACGACGTTGACGTAGTCGCGGCTGCGCAGCACGTGGTCCGCCACCGACAGCAGCGTGTTGGCGTCCGGCGGCAGGTAGACGCGTACGGCCTCGGGGCTCTTGTTGAGGATGTGGTCGACGAAGCCGGGGTCCTGGTGGGAGAAGCCGTTGTGGTCCTGGCGCCACACATGGGAGGTGAGCAGGTAGTTGAGGGAGGCGATGGGGGCGCGCCAGGGCAGCCGGCGGGTCACCCGCAGCCACTTGATGTGCTGGTTGACCATCGAGTCGACGATGTGCACGAACGCCTCGTAGCAGGAGAACAGGCCGTGCCGGCCGGTGAGCAGATAGCCCTCCAGCCAGCCCTGGCAGGTGTGTTCGGAGAGGATCTCCATCACCCGGCCGTGCCGGTCGAGGTGTTCGTCGACCTGGAGGGTCTGCGCCTGCCAGGCCTTGCCGCTGGCCCCGTACACGGCCTGGAGGCGGTTGGAGGCGGTCTCGTCGGGCCCGACCAGCCGGAAGTCGCGCCGCGCGGCGGTGGAGCGCATCACCTCCTCCAGCAACTCGCCCAGGACACGGGTGGGTTCGTGCAGGGTCGTGCCGGGTTTGTCGACGGGGACGGCGTACGACTCCAGGGCGGGCAGCGGGAGTTCACGCAGCAGCAGGCCGCCGTTGGCGTGCGGGGTGGCGCCGAGGCGCCGGGGGCCGTCGGGGATCCAGGTCAGTACGTCGTGCCGGGGGGCGCCCGACTCGTCGAAGAGTTCCTCGGGCCGGTAGGAACGCAGCCATGCCTCCAGCTGACGCAGGTGCTCGGGGTTGTCGCGGACCGCGGTGAGCGGGACCTGGTGGGAGCGCCAGGTTCCTTCGACGGGCAGGCCGTCGACCTGAGCGGGGCCGGTCCAGCCCTTCGGGGTGCGCAGCACGATCACCGGCCAGCGGGGGCGCTCACCGGCGGCCTCGTGGCGGGCGGCGTGCTGGATCGCGGCGATACGGTCCAGGGCGGTGTCCATGGCTTCGGCCATCGCGCGGTGCACTGCGGCCGGGTCGTCACCGGTGACGTGGATCGGGTCGTGGCCGTAGCCCCGCAGCAGTTCGTCGAGTTCCGGTTCGGGGATGCGGGCCAGGACCGTCGGGTTGGCGATCTTGTAGCCGTTCAGGTGGAGGATCGGCAGGACGGCACCGTCGTGGACCGGGTCGAGGAACTTGTTGGAGTGCCAGGAAGCGGCCAGCGGCCCCGTCTCTGCCTCACCGTCGCCGATCACGCAGGCGACGAGCAGGTCCGGGTTGTCGTAGGCGGCGCCGTAGGCGTGGGAGAGCGCGTAGCCGAGTTCGCCGCCCTCGTGGATGGAGCCGGGCGTCTCGGGGGCGACGTGGCTGGGGATGCCGCCGGGGAAGGAGAACTGCCTGAACAGCCGGGCCATGCCGGCCGCGTCCCGGGTGACGTCGGGGTACGTCTCGGTGTACGAGCCCTCCAGCCAGGAGTTGGCGACGACCGCGGGCCCGCCGTGGCCGGGGCCCCACACGCACAGGGCGTCCTGGTCACGGTCGCGGATGACACGGTTGAGGTGGGTGTACACGAGGTTCAGCCCTGGCGAGGTCCCCCAGTGGCCGAGCAGCCGCGGCTTGACGTGCTCCGGGCGCAGCGGCTCGGTGAGCAGGGGGTTGGCCATGAGGTAGATCTGTCCGACGGACAGGTAGTTCGCGGCGCGCCAGTGGGCGTCCAGCGTCCTCAGCTCGTCGTCGGTGAGGCGCGTGGACGCCTGCCGGGTGTCGACGGACATCTCGGGGTCCCTTCCGGATCGGTTTCGGCGGGAGGTGCGAGGGAGGTGCGGGGCTCGGTCCGTTTCCTCCCCACCCTCTCCCGCTCCCCGGGTACCCGCCAGGGCCGACCGGCCCATCCGGGGGAGCCAGGGGGGCCGGACGGGGATGAGCGCCTCATGGACGGACGCTGAAGGCCCGCCCACCGAACCGGTGAACGACCGCAGGAACCGGTGCCGGGTCCCCCCAGGCGGGCGGGGCTGTCAGCTGCTGGACGGGGGC
>NZ_JARGEF010000424.1:0-3732 GCF_033794725.1 Streptomyces sp. ID05-39B
CGGGCCCGCCCCCGAGCGCGACGCCGGGCCCGGACTCGGGGGCGGGGGCGGGTTCGGGGAAACCGCCTTCGACGTGACCTACCTCGGCCGTCACCTGCTCGGCAGCCTCGTCCCGCCGACCCGTTCGGGCGACACCGGCCGCTGGGAGATCACCGTCGACGGCCGGCCCCTGCATCTCATGCCCCGTGCCGACGGCACCTGGCTGAGCATGGTCGACCACTACCGCTCGTACGCCGCTCCACTCGACGCGGTCCGCGCCGCCGTGGACGAACTGGGGCCGGGAGAGATGCTGCGGGCCACCGCAGCCACCGGCCGTCACACACACCTGGGGGGACACCATGGTCTACATCCGTAAGGACGTCAGCACGCTCACCGCCGGCGAGCGCCGACGTTTCGTCAGAGCCCTGCTGGAACTGAAACGCCGGGGCGAGTACGACGAGTTCGTGCGCATGCACATCGACTACTACGTGTCCGACGGCGAGGGCGGCCTGCGTACGGCCCACATGACGCCCTCCTTCCTGCCGTGGCACCGCCGGTTCCTGCTGGAGCTGGAGAACGCGCTGCGCCGGGTCGACCCCTCGGTGACGGTGCCGTACTGGGACTGGACGCGGAACCGGACGGCGACGGCCGTGCCCTGGACCCCGGACCTGCTCGGCGGCGACGGGCGGCGTTCCGACCGGCAGGTGACGACGGGGCCGTTCGCCTACGCCACCGGCAACTGGACGATCAAGGACGGCGTCACCGACACCTCGTTCCTCACCCGCGACCTCGGCCGGGCCCGCGACCCGATCGGACTGCCGACGAAGGCCGACGTGGAGTGGGCGCTGAGCGACCCGGTGTACGACGTCTCGCCCTGGGACTCGACGGTCACCCGCGGCTTCCGCAACAAGCTGGAGGGGTGGGGGACCGGCCGGGGCAGCACCGCCTGGCTCAACCACAACCGGGTGCACCGGTGGGTCGGCGGCGCCATGGTCGGCGGGGCATCCGTCAACGACCCGGTGTTCTGGCTGCACCACGCCTTCATCGACCTGCTGTGGACCCGCTGGCAGCGGCGTCACGGCGAACACCGCTACCTGCCCGCCGAACCGCCGCTGCCGGGCAGCAGCCAGTTCCGCCGGGTCGTTGCCCGGCACCAGACGCTACCCCCGTGGGACGTGACCCCGGACCAGCTGGAGGACGCCGGACGGATCTACCGGTACGCGTAGCAGGGGCCGGGAACAGGTACGCGTAGCAGGGGCACGGAACAGGTACGCGTGGAAGGGGCAGGCACGGAACAGGGGAGAGCCCCGGCGCTCGAGGTGCCGGGGCTCTGCCGTGGGGTGTCGCGAGACGGAGGTCAGCCGCCGTAGCCACCGGCGTCGCCGCCGCTGTGGTGCTGGCCGCCCTTGTCGTCGCCGCCGTTGCCGTGGTCGCTGACGTTGGCGCAGGTGTTGCCGAAGGCCGGGTTGAGCAGGCCGATGACGCTGACGGTGTTGCCGCAGAGGTTGATCGGCACGTGGACCGGAACCTGGACGAGGTTGCCGGACAGGACGCCCGGCGAGCCCACGGCCGCGCCCTGCGCACCCGAGTCGGCCATGGCCAGGCCGGCTCCGCTGACCATCATGGCGCCGGCGCCGACGGCGACAGCGGCTGCCTTCGCGATGCGAGACATCACGTTTCTCCTTTGTGATTCGGTTCGCGCGGCAGCAGGTCGCGCCACCGCACTCCCCGTTCAACGCCGGGCCCCCGGGCAGGTCACGGCAGCACACGCCGGATCACCCTTGTCGAGCACGCGCCGGGGGCGTGCGCCTCAGCCGACGCTCCGATGCGCCGTCACGAAGTCGGCCAGGGTGGCGATGGACTGGAGGCTGTCCAGGCTGAGGTCCAGCGCGGCGACATCGACGCCGAAGCGGGCTTCGACCGCGCCCAGCAGCGTCACCCCGGCCAGCGAGGTCAGGCCGATCTCCGGGCCGAACAGGTCGGTGTCGGCGGGGAGTCCGGCCACCACGGCGGCGTCCAGGCGGGCGGCCTGCGCGATCATCGCGCGGAGTTCCCGCTCCACCGCCGCACGGTCCGTGGAGGAGGCGGAGGAGGGGGTGTGGGCGTCGGTCACGCGGCGGCGTCCTTTCGGGTGGAGACATGCAGCCAGGCGGGGGGTTTCGGCAGGTCGCCGCCACCTTCACCGGCGCCGCCGGGGAGCGCGCGGGCCAGGACCGCCCCGTCGCCCTCGCCGCCGGCGTCTGCTTCTGTGCGTCGCAGGCCGGCCTGGCGGAGCAGGATCCGCATCTCCAGGTTGGCGTCCGTCGGCCGCAGCGTCACGAGGAACCGCTCGGCACCGGACTCCCGCGCCCGCTCCATCAGCCAGAACAGGAACGCCGCCGCGGCGCCCCGGCCGGCGACCCGGCAGGACAGGGCCAGCAGCGGCACCGACCAGGAGCCGGGGGCGGTCCGGTCGACGAGAGCGGCGCCGATGATGCCGTACTCCCCGAAGCGGTCGGACATCCGGGCGGTGCAGAGCTCGTGCCCGTCCGCCGCGGCGAGTGCGCGGAGCCGGTCGGGGGTGAGGCCGGAGGAGTTCAGACGGTGGGTGCGCGCGGCGAGTTCCAGCGCCCGCGCCACCTCCTCGTCGGCGGCCGGGCCGACCGTGAGGCGCATGTCGCACCAGCGCAGGAACTCCTCCCGGGTGCCCTGGAAGCGCTCGCCCTCGGCGCGGCGGGTCTCCTCCGTGCGGTAGCGGCGTACCCGCTCCCGCGACTCGGGGGTGACCTCGCGGTCCTCGAAGGCCGCCAGCAGCGCGGGCACTTCGCCGGGATCGAGCGTACGTACGCCCGGCAGCAGTGCCTCCACCTCGGCGCGCTCGTACGGGGAGTCGTCGACCAGGAGCAGTGCCTCGACGGCGATCCCGAGATCCTTGGCGATGCGGCGCAGCGACTCGCTCTTGTCCTGCCAGGACACCTGTGGGGCGAGGAAGCGCTCCCGCAGTCCGGGCACGGCGTCCATGCGGTCGAGGACCGCGGGCGCGCTGCGGCTCGCGAGGCTGCTGAGCACGCCGCGGGCCGCAAGCGCGTCGATCGCGGCCAGCATCTCGGGGCGCGGGACCGGCAGTTCGTCGGTGGGGGTCTCCACCGCGATCTCGTCCCACAGGGTGCCGTCCAGGTCCCAGACGACACACTTGATCCGGTCGGGGTCGTGACCGGTCGGGTGGGAGCCCTCCGTCGCGCCGGTCATCGGGCGCCCTCCTCCGGGAGGCGCAGCTTCATCGTCAGGGTGGCGGGGTCGAAGCCGAACTTGCGGTAGACCGTGCGCATCGGGACGTTGCCGACGTGGACCCGGCCGACGACCTCGGTGATGCCGTTCGCCAGGCAGAACTCCAGGCCCTCGGTGAGGAGGAGCTCGGCCACGTCGGCCCGGTTGTCGAGCGGGGCGACGGCGAGGGAGCGGAAGTTGGCGTAGCGGTCGCCGGTCATCTGGTTCTGGTTGATGCTCACCCAGCACCAGCCGACCACCTCGTCGCCGCCCGGACGGTGGGCGACGATCATGCCCTCCTTCGACTTCTCCATGGAACGCCCCACGCGCGACGCGTGCCGGGCCGGGTCGTCGACGGCGTCCTCGCCGAAGGAGATGCGGGCGATCTCGGCCTCGAACTCACCGATGGCCAAAAGGTCGCCCTCGTCGGCCTGACGGGTGAGGTAGGGCTGCGCCCGGTGTTCGAGGGCGGCCCGGTGCTCGGGGGCGGGGCGCTGCCAGCCGGGT
>NZ_JARGEF010000425.1:0-3704 GCF_033794725.1 Streptomyces sp. ID05-39B
TCCCATCTGCCACAACAAGCGTCTACCGCCTCAGCCGGCCCGAAGCGGTCCGCCACCTGAACTGCAATGAAGCACCCCCGTCGGGACAAAACGCTCTTTTAGGGCGTGTTTCGAAAGTTGCGCCTGCCGGGCGACGCCTGGCACGCACGCCCGCCGCGTTGTCGGGGTCGTCCCGATACAACCAGTATCGGGATGATCCTCCGCCTTGCGATCGCACGCACCAGCGCCGCCCGGCCTGCCCTTCGGGCAGACGACGCTACTTTCGAAACGTGCCCTGGGTGTACTGACCTCCCGGGGTCACCAGCCGCCACCGCACCTCGCCGTCCTGCTCCTCCCCGGTCGGCGTGAGCCCCGCCGCGGCGGCGACGGCGGCCGAGGCGTGGTGCTCGGGGTGGATGTGGGCGACGACCGTACGGACACCTTGCTCGCGCAGCCCGTCGACCAGCGTCCGGGCGGCTTCCGTGGCGAGGCCCCGCCCCTGCCAGGGCGTCCCCACCATCCAGGCGATCTCCGCAAGCCGGCCTCCCTCGGCGAGGGTGGCCTGGACGGTGCCCACGAGAGCGCCCGTGTCGCGCAGCGCCAGTACCCAGTTCCACCAGGTCCGGGCGGGGTCGGGGGAGCCGGTGACGAGCCGCTCGTAGCGGGCGCGCAGGGCTTCCGGCGTGCTGGGGGAGCCGCCGATGAAGGTGTGCAGGGCCGGGTCGGACAGGACGGCGGCCATCTCCCGCGCGTGCTCAACGCGGAGGGGGACGAGATCGAGCCGCTCGGAGAGGAGGGGCTGGGCCTGGGGCTGCAT
This sequence comes from Streptomyces sp. ID05-39B, assembly GCF_033794725.1. Classification (NCBI taxonomy): domain Bacteria; kingdom Bacillati; phylum Actinomycetota; class Actinomycetes; order Kitasatosporales; family Streptomycetaceae; genus Streptomyces; species Streptomyces sp. ID05-39B. The sequence continues at coordinate 797 of NZ_JARGEF010000425.1, forward strand.
GGTCGGCGCACTTCCTGGGGGAAACGAATCAGCCGGTGACCTTCTGAGAAGGTCACCGGCTGATTACTCAGGGTGAGTGACGGGACTTGAACCCGCGGCATCCTGGACCACAACCAGGTGCTCTACCAGCTGAGCTACACCCACCATGCCCGGCAGTCGACTTTGTGGTCTCCCTACCGGCCGAGAAAAAGTGTACAGGGTCTGAAGGGGTGCTCGCGCACGCCTTTTATCCGGCGGGCAGGACGTGCTTCGCGGCGATCGCCTTCGCGGTGTCGGAGTCCGGTCCGGGCTGCGGTACGAAGACGGCCTCGCGGTAGTAGCGCAGCTCCGCGATGGACTCGCGGATGTCGGCGAGGGCGCGGTGGTTGCCGTTCTTCTCGGGGCTGTTGAAGTAGGCCCGCGGGTACCAGCGTCGGGCCAGTTCCTTGATGGAGGAGACGTCGACGATCCGGTAGTGGAGGTAGCCCTCCAGCGTCGGCATGTCCCGCACCAGGAAGCCGCGGTCGGTGCCGACGGAGTTCCCGCACAGCGGGGCCTTGCCGGGTTCCTTCACGTGCTCGCGGATGTAGGCGAGGACCCGCTCCTCGGCGTCGGCGAGGGTCGTGCCGCCCGCCAGCTCGTCGAGCAGCCCGGACGAGGTGTGCATCTGACGCACCACCTCCGGCATCGTCACGAGGGCCGCGTCCGGCGGCCGTACGACGATGTCCACACCCTCGCCGAGGATGTTCAGCTCGGAGTCGGTGACGAGGGCGGCAACCTCGATGAGCGCGTCGTCGGACAGCGAGAGGCCGGTCATCTCGCAGTCGATCCACACCATGCGATCGTTCATGCGCCCACCCTAAGGGTGACGTGCCCTGATCCGTTCCCCCGCGTCACGCCGGACGTCCCGGGGGAAGAGCGGGAAGGGGCGGTGGGGGCGAGAACATCCACCCTCACCGCCCGCCCCTCACAGCCCGCTGCGCTGCCCCGGCAACCCGCCCCGGGACCCCGCGTACGCATCCACCGCACTCCCGGGCGCCGAACCGCCGGGGGCAAGCGCTCCCGCGGTCCGCCGGATCTGTGGCGGCACTCCCGCGGCTTCGGAGTGCAGGCCGGTGGATCCCCCGCCCGCTCCCCCCGCCGCGAGGGCGGCAGCCGTCTCACTCTCCGCCAGAGGCACCCGTTCGCTCTGCGGCCGTCGCGCCCGGTAGGCCGCCCGGTAGGCGGCCGGTGAAGATCCGAGCTGCCGCCGGAAGTGCCCGCGCAGCGCGACCGGCGAGCGGAATCCGCACCGGCCGGCGACCTCGTCGACGGAGTAGTCCGACGTCTCCAGCAGCCGCTGCGCCTGAAGCACCCGCTGGGTGATCAGCCATTGCAGCGGCGCGCTGCCGGTCAGTGACCGGAAGCGACGGTCGAACGTCCGCCGGCTCATGTACGCGCGAGCGGCCAGCGTCTCCACGTCGAACTGTTCGTGGAGATGCTCCAGCGCCCAGGCGACGACCTCCGCGAGGGGGTCGGCGCCGATCTCCTCCGGTAAAGACCGGTCGAGGTAGCGCTCCTGGCCGCCTGTCCGGCGCGGCGGGACCACGAGCCGGCGGGCGAGCGCACCGGCCGCCTCGTTCCCGTGGTCCGTCCGCACGATGTGCAGACAGAGATCGATTCCAGCCGCTGTCCCGGCCGACGTCAGCACATCGCCGTCGTCGACGAACAGCTCGCGTGGATCGACGTGCACCGACGGATAGCGCTTGGCCAGTGTCGGTGCGTACATCCAGTGTGTCGTGGCCGGCCGGCCGTCCAGCAGACCTGCGGCGGCCAGCACGAACGCGCCGGTGCACAGGCCCACGATGCGGGCGCCCTCTTCGTGCGCTCGGCGCAGTGCGTCGAGCGCGTCCGCCGGTGGCGGGGAGGTGATCGAGCGCCAGGCCGGTACGACGACCGTTCCTGCCCTCGATATCGCCTCCAGGCCATGTGGCGCGGTGAGTTCCAGGCCCCCTGTGGTCCGCAGCGGGCCGTCCTCGCCTGCGCATACCAATAGTCGGTAGCGAGGCACGCCGGCGTCCTGGCGGTCAATCCCGAACACCGACAGCGGAATGGAACTTTCGAAGATGGGGCCGCCGCTGAACAGCAGCACCGCGACGATCTCCTTGCGGCGTCGCCCGGAAAGTTTCCGGGCCGCGGCTTCCGGCGCGGCAGTGGAGTCGTGGCTCATCCTGCTAAGCCCCCCTCGGTGGTCGCGGCTCCTCGGTTGTGTCGCTCCTGCACGTTTCCCCTCGGTCCTGCACGAGTCCCCCGCCGTAGACAATCAAGATCGAAATCTACTGTGTCGCGAGATGCCGGAGTGGCCAGTTCGTCACCCGGCACATTGTCGACATGGCAACTTGGCGTGAAGCATTCGATCACGAAGCGTTGCACTCGTGGGCCGTGCGGGGAAGTGCGCCTCGTCGCAGTGGCCAATCCACGTAGGGTGCGCAGCCCCTCTGAGGGCCTTTCCACGCAGGTCGAACGGGGTGAGGGGGGTGGTTGCGGCAAGCGATGCGCGGTATCCGGAAGTTGGCTGAAAAGATACGTGCGCGTGCGTGAAAACCGGTCAACCGACCGGTGTACTTCGGTCATGGTGACGACCGCCACGGTGGGACCCCGTTCCGGGGCGCTGCCGGTGTCCCCCATGGGGCATGTGCGGTACGTGGGGCGGGGCTTCCGTGTCGAGGAGCCGGGCCGCGCACTGCTCGGAGCGGCGCAGCAGTAGCCGGCAGACGGCGGTGACGGCGGCCAGTCCGACGGCGGTGCCGGCGGTTCCGGCCAGCGAGGTGCCGTACCAGAGGAGGACCACCGGGACGAGGACACAGCTGAAGGCCGCCCAGCGGATCAGCTCCGTCGTCCTGTCGTCGCCTGCGTGGGCCTCGGGGGCCGGGCGGGATGAGGGCATGGG
>NZ_JARGEF010000426.1:0-3627 GCF_033794725.1 Streptomyces sp. ID05-39B
CCACCCACCCCCGGAGGGATCATGCGGGGCATGCCCCGTGTCGACATTCCCGGTTCCAAGTCCCTCACCGCCCGCGCCCTGTTCCTCGCCGCGGCCGCCGACGGGGTCACCACCCTCCAGCGGCCCCTGAGGTCGGACGACACCGAGGGATTCGCCGAGGGGCTCATCGGGCTCGGCTACCGCGTCGGCCGCACCCAGGACGCCTGGCAGGTCGACGGCCGCCCGCAGGGCCCCGCCGTCCGCGAGGCGGACGTGTACTGCCGTGACGGCGCCACCACCGCCCGCTTCCTGCCCACCCTGGCCGCCGCCGGCCACGGCACCTACCGCTTCGACGCCTCCCCCCAGATGCGCCGCAGGCCCCTGCTGCCGCTGACCCGGGCCCTGCGCGACCTCGGCGTGGACCTGCGGCACGAGGAGGCGGAGGGCCACCACCCGCTGACCGTCGCGGCGGCGGGCGTGGAGGGCGGGGACGTGGTCCTGGACGCCGGCCAGTCCTCCCAGTACCTGACAGCCCTGCTGCTGCTCGGCCCGCTGACCCGCACCGGCCTGCGCATCACGGTCACCGACCTGGTCTCGGCACCGTACGTGGAGATCACGCTCGCGATGATGCGGGCGTTCGGCGTGGAGGTGGGCCGCGAGGGCGACACGTACGTCGTCCCGCCGGGCGGCTACCGGGCGACGACGTACGCCATCGAGCCCGACGCCTCCACCGCGAGCTACTTCTTCGCGGCGGCCGCGGTCACGCCGGGCGCAGAGGTGACCGTGCCGGGCCTCGGCGAGGGCGCGCTCCAGGGCGACCTGGGCTTCGTGGACGTACTGCGCAGGATGGGCGCGCGGGTGACGGTCGGGGCGGACCGTACGACCGTACGCGGCACCGGCGAACTCCGCGGCCTGACCGTCAACATGCGGGACGTCTCGGACACGATGCCGACGCTCGCCGCGATCGCCCCGTACGCCTCCGGCCCGGTCCGTATCGAGGACGTCGCGAACACGCGCGTGAAGGAGTGCGACCGCCTGGAGGCGTGCGCGTCGAACCTCCGCCGGCTGGGTGTGGAGGTGGCGACGGGCCCCGACTGGATCGAGATCCGCCCCGGCGCCACCCCCGAGGGCGCGGAGATCACGACGTACGGTGACCACCGCATCGTCATGTCCTTCGCGGTGACCGGCCTGCGCACGCCCGGAATATCGTTCGACGACCCCGGCTGCGTCCGCAAGACTTTCCCCGGTTTCCACGAGGCGTTCGCGGAGTTGCGGAAGGACATCGTCGGGTGAGTTTCACCATGCAGGGGCCGGTACTCGAGGGCACGCTGGTCCGTCTGGAGCCGCTGGAACACGGGCACGCGGCCGACCTGGCGGAGGCGGCGGAGGAGCACCGGGGGACGTACGCGTACACGTGGGTGCCGAGGAAGGACGAGGTCGGCGACTACATCGACGCCCAGCTCGCCCGCGCCGCCACTGGCATGCTCGCCCCCTACGCGCAGGTGTCCGTGGCCACCGGCCGGGCGATCGGCGCCACCGCCTACTGGGAGCCGCGCTCCTGGCGGTCCGACGACGCCCTCGACGCCGTCGAGGTCGGCTTCACCTGGCTGGCGCGTTCGGCCCAGGGCACGGGCATCAACGCCGAGGCCAAACTGCTGCTGTTCCGGCACGCCTTCGAGGTGTGGGGCGTGTCCCGCGTGGACCTGAAGACGGACGCCCGCAACAGCCGCTCCCGCGCGGCCATCGCGAGCGTCGGCGCCAGCCTGGAGGGCGTCCTGCGCAACTGGTCCCGCTCCTGGGCGCCGGGAGAGGAGAACCGCCTGCGTGATTCGGCGATCTTCTCGATCACGGCGGAGGACTGGCCCGAGCGGCGCGAACAACTGGAGCAGCGGGTGGCGGGCTACCTGTCCCGCACGACCTGACGCCCACGCGGTCACCCGGCCGCGGTCACCCGGCCGCGGCGACCACGGCCGCACGCGGCGACGAAGGACCCGTACTGCCCGCAAGGCGTCCGGTCCGCGTACGGCACCCCCCTGGGCCTGACGGCCGAACCCATCCCCGGAGCAGCACACCTGGACCTGGACGCGGGCTACGGCTCCTGGCCGTCGGTGCCGGAGTGGTCCGAGACGGGCGACGCGAGCTTCACGGTGCGCCCGGGGCAGCGGCCGTAGAACCGCCACCCTCCACGGCCCCGACGGTCGGGGACCCGGAATCGGACCGGGACCCGGACCCGGACTCAGGGGCGGGAGCGGGTGCGGACTCAGGGGCGGGGTCAGGGTTGCGGCCGGAGTCGGGACCGGGACCGGGGTCGGACCCGGACCCGGAGTCGGCGTCAGGGGCCCCTGCACCACCCCGCAGCTCCGGAGTGGTCGCGGCCACGGCCGTCACCGCCGCCAGACACAGCACACCGCCCGTCACGAGGGCGACGGCCCCCGAGGACCAGCCGGCGGCGAGGCCTCCGCGCAGGTTGCCCAGATGCGGACCGGCCTGCCCGACGATCGCCTCGGCCGCCGTGACCCGGCCCAGTAGCGCGTCCGGGGTACGGGTCTGGACGATGGTCGTACGGGACAGGACGGCGACCGCGTCCGCCGCTCCGGCCAGGACCAGGGCCGCGATCCCCGCCCAGGCGCTGGTCGTCAGGCCGAACACGGCGAGGGACACACCCCACAGACCGGAGGCGCACAGCATGACGGGCCCCGGCCGCGCCAGCCGGGTCACCGGCCCGGAGAGGGCGGTCGCGGTGACACCGCCGACGGCGAGCGCGGACAGGAACAGGCCCAGTGTGCGCGGATCACCGCCGAAGCGTTCCTCGTTGACCAGCGGGAAGAGACTGACCGGCATCGCCAGCACGGTCGCGGCCAGGTCGGTCAGCAGGGCGCCGCGCACGACCCGGTGACCGGTGAGGAACCGCAGCCCGTCCAGGACGCCGTGCAGTCCGGGCCGGGACTTCTCGCCCTCGGGCGGCAACGGGGGCAGGCCGAAGGCGCCGTAGAAGGCGAAACCGAAGGTGAGGGCGTCCAGCAGGTAGCAGACGCCGATGCCCCGCCAGCCGAGCACCAGACCGGCGACGGCCGGACCGATCAGCATCATTGACTGACCGGTCGCCTGGTTCAGCGCGAGCCCCGCGGCCACCTGGTCCTTGGGCAGCAGCCGGGGCACGAACACGCCGGCCGCGGGACCGCCGACGGCCCCGAAGGAGGCCTGCACCGCGACCAGCGCGAGAAGCAGGGGCACGGGCACGCCCCCGGTGAAGCCCTGGACGGCGAGCAACAGCGAACAGGCCGCCTGGCCGGCGGTGGCGAGGAGGTAGACGCGGCGCCGGTCGGCCCGGTCGACCCAGGCACCGGCGAACAGCCCGACCGCGACCATCGGCAGCGCCTGCGCCAGCCCGACCGCGCCGCTCCACACCGAGCTGTGGGTCGTGTCCCACACCTGGTACATGACGGTGACCATGGTCATGAAGCCACCGAGCGAGGACACGGTGCGCCCGATCAGCAGCCGCCGGAAGACAGGAGAGGTACGGAGGGGACGAACATCAAGGAAGGTCCGGCCGAGACTCATGAGCCGGAAGGAACGGGGGGCGGCGCGAAAGCGAGATACACGGCGCGGAGGCTAACCCGCCCCCATCCTGACCGCCAGCCAATTACC
>NZ_JARGEF010000427.1:0-3618 GCF_033794725.1 Streptomyces sp. ID05-39B
CCGCCACCTCGGTCTCGCCCACCCCCCGCCAGGTGTGGACCCGCTCGCGCGGCATCGTCCTCGCCCTGCTGCTCCTCCTGGCCGGCGCCGCGGTCCTCGCCGCCCTCCGCTCCGACGCCCGCCACGGTGCCCTCGACCCCCGCTCCGGCGACACCTACGGCAGCCGCGCCGTCGCCGAACTCCTCGCCGACCACGGCGTTTCCACCCGCGTCGCCACCACCCTGGCCGAGGCCCGCACAGCGACCAGCCCGGACACCACCCTCCTGGTGGCCCAACCGGACCTGCTGACGGAACGCCAACAGAGGGAACTGCACGCCGCGACAGCCGACTCCGGCGGCCGCACGGTCCTCGTCGCCCCCGGCACCTGGTCCGTCGAGACCCTCGCCCCCGGCGTCACCGCGGACCCCGCCACCAGCCGCGGCTCCACCCTCGACCCCGACTGCGCGCTGCCCGCCGCACAGAACGCCGGCAGCGCCGACACCGGCGGCATCCGCTACACCACCACCCGCCCCGACGCAGACGAGTGCTACCCCAGCAACCGCCTGGCCACCCTGGTGCGCGTCCCGGACCCCACCGGCGACGGCGACACCGTCGTCCTCGGCGCACCCGACATCTTCCACAACGACCGCCTCGACGAGCAGGGCAACGCCTCCCTCGCCCTCCAACTCCTCGGCTCCCGCCCTCATCTCGTCTGGTACCTCCCCTCGCTCTCCGACACCTCCGCCGCGGACCAGGACGAGGAGAAAAGCTTCTTCGACCTGATCCCCTCCGGCTGGCTCTGGGGCACCCTGCAACTCTTCGTCGCGGCAGCCCTCGCCGCCCTCTGGCGGGCACGCCGGCTCGGCCCCCTCGTGCCCGAAAGACTCCCCGTCGCGATCCGCGCCTCCGAAACCGTCGAAGGCCGCGCCCGCCTCTACCGCAAGGCCGACGCGCGCGAACGCGCGGCCACCGCTCTTCGCTCCACCACCCGCACCCGCCTCGCCCCTCTCGTAGGCGTCCCCGCCACCCAGGCGCACACGCCCGAGACCCTCGTCCCCGCCCTGTCCGCCCACCTCCACGCAGACGGACAGTCCCTGCACGCCCTCCTCTTCGGCCCGGCACCCGCCGACGACACGGGCCTGATCACCCTCGCCGACCAACTCGACGCCCTCGAAAGAGAGGTACGCCGTCCATGATGGACCCGACCACTGACAACGCCGGGAGCACCGGGGACCCGGGCAGTGCCCGCGCCTCCCTGGAAGCCCTGCGCGCCGAGATCGCCAAGGCCGTGGTCGGCCAGGACGCCGCCGTGACCGGCCTCGTCGTCGCCCTCCTCTGCCGCGGGCACGTACTCCTCGAAGGAGTCCCCGGAGTGGCCAAAACGCTGCTCGTCCGCGCCCTCGCCTGCGCACTGGAACTCGACACCAAACGCGTCCAGTTCACCCCGGACCTCATGCCGAGCGACGTCACCGGCTCCCTCGTCTACGACAGCCGCAGCGCAGAGTTCTCCTTCCAGCCCGGCCCGGTCTTCACCAACCTCCTCCTGGCCGACGAGATCAACCGCACCCCGCCGAAGACCCAGTCCTCCCTCCTGGAAGCCATGGAGGAACGCCAGGTCACCGTCGACGGCACCCCCCGCCTCCTCCCCGACCCGTTCCTGGTCGCCGCGACCCAGAACCCGGTCGAGTACGAAGGCACCTACCCCCTCCCCGAAGCCCAGCTCGACCGCTTCCTCCTCAAACTCACCGTCCCGCTCCCCTCCCGCCGGCACGAGATCGACGTCCTCACCCGCCACGCAGAGGGCTTCAACCCCCGCGACCTGCGCGCCGCCGGCGTACGCCCGGCGGCCGGCCCCGCAGAACTCGCCGCCGCCCGCGCCGCGGTCGCCAGGACCACCGTCTCCCCCGAAATCACCGCCTACGTCGTCGACATCTGCCGCGCCACACGCGAATCGCCGTCCCTCACCCTCGGTGTCTCCCCGCGCGGCGCCACAGCTCTCCTCTCGACCGCCCGCGCCTGGGCCTGGCTGACCGGCCGCGACTACGTCATCCCCGACGACGTCAAAGCCCTCGCCCTCCCCACCCTCCGCCACCGCGTCCAACTCCGCCCGGAGGCCGAAATGGAAGGCGTCACCGCCGACTCGGTCATCTCCGCGATCCTCACCCACGTCCCCGTCCCCCGCTGATGGCACTCACCGGACGCACCGCGCTCCTCGCGGCCCTGGGCTCCCTCCCCGTCGGCATCTGGGAGCCCAGCTGGACAGGCATCCTCGCCGTGAACGCCCCCCTGGCCGTCGCCTGCGCCTGCGACTTCGCCCTGGCAGCTCCCGTACGCCGGCTGCGCCTGACCCGCTCCGGCGACACCTCCGTACGCCTCGGCGACACAGCGGACGTCACCCTCACCATCGCCAATCCCTCCCGCCGTCCCCTGCGCGCCCACCTCCGCGACGCCTGGCCCCCCAGCAGCTGGCAGCCCGGCACGGAATTCGCCGCATCCCGCCACGAGGTCACCGTCCCCGCCGGCGAACGCCGCCGCATCACCACCCGCCTACGCCCCACCCGCCGCGGCGACCGCCAGACCGACCGCGTCACCATCCGCTCCTACGGCCCCCTGCGCCTCTTCTCCCGCCAGGACACCCACAGGATTCCCTGGTCTGTACGGGTTCTGCCCCCGTTCACCAGCCGCAAGCACCTGCCGTCGAAACTCGCTCGTCTGCGTGAACTCGACGGCCGTACCAGCGTCCTGACCCGTGGCGAAGGCACAGAATTCGACAGCCTGCGCGAGTACGTCCCCGGCGACGACACCCGGTCCATCGACTGGCGCGCCACAGCTCGCCGCACCACGGTCGCCGTCCGCACCTGGCGCCCCGAACGCGACCGCCACATCCTCCTGGTCCTCGACACCGGCCGCACCTCCGCGGGCCGAGTCGGCGACGCCCCTCGCCTCGACGCCTCCATGGACGCAGCCCTCCTCCTGGCCGCCCTGGCCTCCCGCGCAGGCGACCGCGTCGGTCTCCTCGCCTACGACCGCCACGTACGCGCTCTCGTCCAGGGCCGCACCGCCCGAGACATGCTCCCCTCGCTGGTCAACGCCATGGCATCCCTCGAACCGGAGCTGATCGAGACGGATGCCCGCGGTCTCACGGCCACAGCGCTGCGGACGGCACCCCGCAGATCGCTGATCGTCCTGCTGACCACCCTCGACTCCGCCCCGGTCGAGGAGGGCCTCCTCCCGGTCCTCCCACAGCTCACCCAACGCCACACGGTCCTTGTCGCCTCGGTGGCCGACCCGCACATCGCGCGCATGGCCGCAGCCCGAGGCACCATCGATGCCGTGTACGAGGCAGCGGCGGCAGCCCAGGCCCGATCGGAGCGTCTCCGTACCGCCGAGAAGCTCCGCCGCCACGGAGTCACGATCGTCGATGCCACCCCGGATGAACTCGCGCCGGCACTCGCCGACGCCTACCTGGCACTGAAAGCGGCAGGCCGCCTATAACGCAAAAAAGGGCACCCGTTGTCTTAGGGAGCCCTCTACAGAAAACAGAAAACCCCCGTGCCATGGGCACGGGGGTTTTCCCTAAAGATTGTTCGGCGGCGTCCTACTCTCCCACAGGGTCCCCCCTGCAGTACCATCGGCGCG
>NZ_JARGEF010000428.1:0-3613 GCF_033794725.1 Streptomyces sp. ID05-39B
CTGACCGACGGCGGACCCGCGGAGAAGAACCGGACCGCCGCCGGGACGACCACCCCGTCCGCCACCCCCGCCCGCAGCCTGCCGCCCGGCGTGCTGTGCGCGGGCGCCGACTGCACGGGCAAGGACCCGGAGGAGACGGGGTGCAGCGACGAGCACGCCATCACGGCGGACAGCATCACCGTCGGCACAACCCTGGTGGAGGTCCGCTACAGCGACACCTGCGGCGCCGCCTGGGGCCGGATGGTCCGGGCTGTACAAGGCGACACGGTCCAGGTGACGGTGGGCCAGGTGCGGCAGAGCGGCGGCATCACCACCGTCGGCGACACGATCGCGTACACCCCGATGGTCGCGGTGAAGGAGCCGGGCGAGATGCGGGCGTGCGTGGAACTTGCGTCGGGGGAGCGGGGCTGCACCTGAAGCGTCGACGAACCGGCTGCGAAAACAGGTGGGGAAAAACCGGCGTTCGCAGGAATACCCGGCTCCGCTCCGGGCACGCGAACCGTACCCCCACGGGAGTCCGGCACGACCCGGTACCCCCACCGGCGGCCGCTCGGTTCCCCCCTCTCCCGAACCGGCGGCCGCCTTTTCTCTCCGGGGCCGGCGCACCCGGACGCCGCAGGGAACCGCAACCCGGGACGCACGTCATCCCCTAGGCGCGATAGCCTGACCGCTGGATGGATCTCTTGATGCCAAGAGATCGATCAAACGTCCGGGGCAGGGACGCCCCACCGCCAGCTGTCATACGGAGAACGCCATGACCCGCACTCCCGTGAACGTCACCGTCACCGGCGCGGCCGGCCAGATCGGTTACGCACTGCTCTTCCGCATCGCCTCCGGCCAGCTGCTCGGCGCGGACGTGCCGGTCAAGCTGCGCCTCCTGGAGATCACGCCCGCACTGAAGGCCGCCGAGGGCACGGCCATGGAGCTGGACGACTGCGCGTTCCCGCTGCTCCAGGGGATCGACATCACCGACGACCCGAACGTCGCCTTCGACGGCACCAACGTCGCCCTCCTCGTGGGCGCCCGCCCGCGCACCAAGGGCATGGAGCGCGGTGACCTCCTGGAGGCCAACGGCGGCATCTTCAAGCCGCAGGGCAAGGCCATCAACGACAACGCCGCTGACGACATCAAGGTCCTCGTCGTCGGCAACCCGGCCAACACCAACGCGCTGATCGCCCAGGCCGCCGCCCCGGACGTACCGGCCGAGCGCTTCACCGCGATGACCCGCCTGGACCACAACCGCGCGCTGACCCAGCTCGCGAAGAAGACGGGCTCCACGGTCGCCGACATCAAGCGCCTCACCATCTGGGGCAACCACTCGGCCACGCAGTACCCGGACATCTTCCACGCCACCGTCGCGGGCAAGAACGCCGCCGAGGTCGTCAACGACGAGAAGTGGCTGGCCGAGGACTTCATCCCGACCGTCGCCAAGCGCGGTGCGGCCATCATCGAGGCGCGTGGCGCGTCCTCCGCCGCCTCCGCCGCCAACGCGGCCATCGACCACGTGTACACGTGGGTCAACGGCACCGCCGAGGGCGACTGGGCCTCCATGGGCATCCCGTCCGACGGCTCCTACGGCGTCCCGGAGGGCCTCATCTCCTCCTTCCCGGTCACCACGAAGAACGGCGTCTACGAGATCGTCCAGGGCCTGGACATCAACGAGTTCTCCCGCGCCCGCATCGACGCCTCGGTGCAGGAGCTGACGGAGGAGCGCGAGGCGGTCCGCTCGCTCGGCCTCATCTGAGCCCCCTGGCTCCCCCACACGCCTGACTCCCCGGTCCCCGGGCGGCACCTGCCGCCCGGGGACCGGTGCGTTCGGGGCGGAGTGTTCCGGGGAGCGGAGCGGTCGTAGGGCCGGCCGGCGCCGTAGTGGCACCGAACAAGCCCGCTATTTGCCTTTTTTGTCCGCATTTTCAGTGACGCGGCGCACTTTCGGCCATGGATTGCGCATGCAATCGGGGCCCAAGGGCATGTGCTCACGGTCCCGGTGGGTGACACCCCTGTCACCCACGGGCACTGAACAGGCACGGAAGGCGACCCCGATCATGGCGGACAGGACAGAACTCCAGGCGCGGAAGACCATCTGCGCGGGCGGCGAATGGCGCGAAGCCGTCTCCGGCGCCACGCGCGAGATCATCGACCCCGCGGACGCCCTGCCGTTCGCCCTGGTCGCGGAGGGCGACGAGAAGGACACCGACCTCGCGGTGGCGGCGGCCCGGCAGGCCTTCGACCACGGTGACTGGCCGCGCACCCCCGTCACCGAGCGCGCCGCGCTGCTGCGCCGCGTCGCCGCACTCCTCGTACGCGACCGCGAAGAACTCGGCCTGCTGGAGAGCCGGGACGCGGGCAAGACCGTCGAGGAGGGCCGTGTCGACATCGACTGTGTCGCCGACGCCTTCCGCTACTTCGCCGACCTCGTCGCGGGGGAGGCCCCCGGCCGGGTCGTCGACGCGGGTTCGCCCGACGTCCACAGCGTCGTCGTCCACGAACCGGTCGGCGTGTGCGCCCTGATCACCCCCTGGAACTACCCCCTGCTCCAGGCCAGTTGGAAGATCGCCCCGGCACTCGCCGTCGGCAACACCTTCGTCGTCAAGCCCAGCGAGATCACCCCGCTGACGACGATCGCCCTCATCGGTTTGCTCACCGAGGCCGGACTGCCCGCAGGCGCCGCCAACATCGTCACCGGCCCCGGCCACACGGTCGGCGCCCGCCTCGCCGAGCACCCCGACGTAGACCTGGTCTCCTTCACCGGAGGCCTGGCCAGTGGCACCAAGGTCGCGCAGGCCGCCGCCCCGGGTGTCAAGAAGGTCGCCCTCGAACTCGGCGGCAAGAACCCCAACGTCGTCTTCGCCGACGCCTGCGCCACCGAGGACGGCTTCGACACCGCCGTCGACCAGGCCCTCAACGCGGCCTTCATCCACAGCGGCCAGGTCTGCTCGGCGGGCGCCCGCCTCATCGTCGAGGAGTCCGTGCGCGACCGCTTCGTCACCGAACTCGCCCGCCGGGCCGGGCGGATCCGCCTGGGCCGCGGCACCGAGGACGGCGTCGAGTGCGGCCCCCTCGTCTCCGCGCAGCAGCGCGCCAAGGTCGAGCGTTACGTCGAGTCGGCGCTCGCCGAGGGCGCGGTGCTGCGCTCCGGCGGCAAGCGCCCCGACCCCTCGCCGCAGCGGCCGGAGAACGGCTACTTCTACGAGCCGACCGTCCTCGACCACTGCCACCGCGAGATGCGCGTCGTCCGCGAGGAGGTCTTCGGCCCGGTCCTCACCATCGAGACCTTCCGCACCGAGGACGAGGCGGTCGCCCTCGCCAACGACACCGAGTACGGCCTCGCGGGAGCCGTCTGGACCACCGACGCGGGCCGCGCCCGCCGGGTCGCCGGCCGGCTGCGGCACGGCACCGTCTGGATCAACGACTTCCACCCCTACCTCCCGCAGGCGGAGTGGGGCGGCTTCGGCAAGAGCGGCGTGGGCCGCGAACTCGGCCCGGCCGGACTCGCCGAGTACCGCGAGACCAAGCACGTCTACCAGAACCTCGCGCCGAAGCCGGTCCGCTGGTTCGCGGGCTGACCGCCTCCAGCCGCAGCCACGCCCCGACCTCCCCCACCCTCCGCAGC
>NZ_JARGEF010000429.1:0-3523 GCF_033794725.1 Streptomyces sp. ID05-39B
GTGCCGGTCCCGTCGGACGCCCCTTCGCGGGTCCAGCCCGGGTCGCGCCCGCTCAGGCCGATCGCGCGGTCCAGGAGCGGGGCGTCCGACGGGACCGGCACCACGGGCCCGAAGATGCCTTTGCCGCCGGTCGGATCCGCGGCGACCTCCACCACGAAGGCGTGGCACGCCTGGAGCGCGGCCGGGTCGGGGACGTACACCTGGCCGGTGGCGCGGGCCAGGTCCCAGCCGTGGACGACCAGTTCGTCGATGGCCACGGCTGCCGCGACCTCGCCCGGCAGGTCGACGCCGCCGGCCCGGGTCATCCCGGTCCAGGCGGCCGGGTCGCGCCAGGCCTCGGCGAGTTCGCCGAGGACGCGGGGCAGTTCCTCGCGCCGGCCGGGGCCGATGTCGGGCACGGCGGAGTCCGGCGGGGTGTCGGTGGTCGGACCGAGTTCCTTGCGGGCGGCGTCACGGAAGGCGACGGCGAGCCCGGTGAGGTGGCCCAGCAGGTTGCGGACCGCGTACGCGGGGCACGGCGTCCGGTCCCCGAGCTGCTCGTCCCGCACGCCCGCCGCGAGCCGGGCCACGATCCGCGTCTGGGGTCCGAGATCGATGATCGCCGTGCCGGTGTCGGTATGGGTGTCGGTGCCGGTCATCTGCCGCTCCTCGCAATGGGTGTCTGAAGGAGAGACCGGCGGGGCGGCCCGAACTCATCGCGGGACGGGCGACGACTTCGCCGCGGACCCGGAAGGGCTCCGCGGCCGGCCGCGTCCGCTCAGAGCGCGCCGAGTCCCTTGCGGACGGCTTCCAGGTCGTCGTCCGACGCCAGGCCCGCGTGATAGAGGCGGATCTCCGTGGCGCCCAGTTCACGCGCGCGTGCCGCGTCCGCGGCGAGCGTGCCGGGGCTGCCGCCCATGCCGGAGACGACGGTGAGGTTGGCGGCGATCACGGCGGAGTCGCGGCGCTGTCCGGCGAAGGGGGTCAGGAGGGCGGGGCCGCCCGCGCAGGGCGCGACCACGCCGTCGGCGACGGACAGGATGTGCGCGGGGTCGACGCCCGGGTTGGCGCCCACGTGGAACGACACCGGGTCGGCGTGCAGCAGCACCTGGAAGCCCTCGGGCGCCGCCGCGCGGACGGCCGCGACGGCCTCCTCCTGGAGCGAGCGGGCGGTCGCGTCCCGCCACGCGCGCGTGACCGCCGCCGGCTCCGCGCCGAGCAGCTTCTCCACACCGGCCCAGCCGCCGTCGTCCGGCAGCCCCTGCCACACCGGTTCCAGCGCGGTCCGTACGGCCGCCGCGAGGCCGTCGGGGTCCAGGCCCCGCTCGCCGTACCCGGCCCGGCAGGAGGGGCAGAAGCAGAGCGACATGAGGTACTGCCCGGCCTCGCCGAGGCCGACCCCGCCGGTCTTGTCGTGGGCGTGCAGATGCTGGAGGCCGTACCAGCCGAGGGACTCCAGTTCGGTGCCGGCCGCGCCGGGCCGTACGGCGGCCTCGGCGGCCAGGTCGACGAGGTACGCGCGCGTGGCGGGCTGCGCGATGCACGGGGCCCACGGGTAGCGGTCGCCGTACGCGTTGACGACGCAGGTGTCCGGATGTTCGGCGCCCATGCGGGAGTTGTGGGCGAGGACGACCCAGCTGTGCACCTCCAGACCGGCCTGCGCGAGCGCGGCGGCGGCCTCGCCGTAGGCGTCACCGGGGGCCCAGTCGCCGGCCGGGTGCGGCCGCAGGGCGCGGCCGTCCCAGCGGCCGTCCACCGGGTACAGCACGGCCGCGTGTTCGGCGGTCACGATGCGGTGGCGGGGGTGGCGCGGGGTCAGGGCGCGGGTGGAGTGGTAGGCGGCGGCCAGGGTGACCTGCCCGACGCCGAGGGCGGCGATGCGGCCCGGGGCCCGCGGGTCGCCGTTGACGTCCCAGGGGTAGACGAACGCCGACGCCTTCACGCGTCCTCCTCCAGCAGTGCGTAGCCGCGCTCGATCAGCTGCGCGAGCTGCTTGACATGGTCCTCGCCGGGCTCGTGCAGCGGGGGCCGCACCTCGCCCACGTCGAGGCCGCGCAGCCGTACGCCCGCCTTGACGAGGGAGACAGCGTAGCCGCGGCCCTGGGCGCGCAGTTCGACGAAGGGGCGGTAGAAGCCGTCGAGGAGGCGGTGCGCGGTGCTCTCGTCGCCGGTGGCGAGCGCCCGGTGGAAGGCGAGGGCGATCTCGGGGGCGAAGCAGAACACGGCGGAGGAGTAGAGGGTGACGCCGATGGCGGCGTAGGCGAGCTGGGTCTGCTCGGCGGTCGGCAGGCCGTTGAAGTAGAGGAAGTCGCCGGGGGCCTCGGTGCGGACGGCGCTGACGATGCGCTGCATGAGGCCGAGGTCGCCGAGCCCGTCCTTGAGCCCGATGATCCCGTCCGTGCGGGCGAGTCCGACGACCGTCTCGGGGGTGAGGACGGCGTTGTCGCGCTGGTAGACGATCACCGGGAGCGGGGTCGCGGCGGCCACCTCCCGGTAGTGCCGCAGCAGCCCCTCCTGGCCGGCGATCACCAGGTACGGCGGCATCGCGAGCAGTCCGTCGGCGCCGGCGGCGTGCGCGAGGCGCGCGTAGCGCATGGCGAGCGCGGTCCCGTAGCCGGCGCCGGCGACGACGGGCACGCGCCCGGCCGTCTCCTCCACCGCCGCGGCCACGCAGGTCTCGAACTCCTCGGGGGTGAGCGCGTGGAACTCGCCGGTGCCGCAGCAGGCGAAGACCGCCGCCGCCCCGGCGTCGATCCCGCGGCGGATGTGCGCGCGAAAGGTGTCGAGGTCGAGGGAGCCGTCGGGGCCGTAGGCGGTGACGGGGAAGAAGAGCGGTCCGGTGGGGACGCGCAGACGTTCGGCGAGCGGGGCTGGCGTCACGGGCTCTCCCTGGGACGACGCGTGCGTTCTTCTGACTAATGTCCACATCTATGAACGCACTCACCCTATGAACGCATCCAAGCCCCGGTCAAGCGCGCAAACCACCAGACGGGGGCGGATTCCCCGGCTCCGCGAGACACTTGACGCGGCAGGCGAGAGATCCTTAGCGTGTCCACGCATGTGAATAACGTCCATGAATACGGCCGCGGGGGCACTCGCGCGCCACATCCGCCGACCCCGTCGGCCTCGCTGACCCCTCGCCCCGCTGCCCCGCTGCCCCGCTGCCCCAAGGAGACCCGAGGATGCCCGCTCCGCGCACCGTTCTGCTCACCGGCGCCGCAGGAGGCCTCGGCACCCTGATGCGGGAGCTGCTCCCCGCGTACGGCTACGAGCTGCGCCTGCTGGACCTGCGGCCGGTCGAGGGCGAGCCGGACGCGATCGTCGCGGACCTCGCCGACCGGGACGCCGTACGGGAGGCCGTACGGGGCGTCGACGCGATCATCCACCTGGCGGGCATCTCCCTGGAAGCCCCCTTCGAGAAGATCCTCGGCGCCAACATCGTCGGCACCCACCACCTGTACGAGGCCGCCCGCGAGGAAGGCGTCCCGCGCATCGTCTTCGCCTCCTCCAACCACGCGGTGGGCTTCACCCCCCGCCCCCAGGG
>NZ_JARGEF010000042.1:0-42875 GCF_033794725.1 Streptomyces sp. ID05-39B
TCCCATCTGCCACAACAAGCGTCTACCGCCTCAGCCGGCCCGAAGCGGTCCGCCACCTGAACTGCAATGAAGCACCCCCGTCGGGACAAAACGCTCTTTCAGAAGGCGTTCGGCTTCGCAGCGGCCCTCCCGTGGTCGGGGCCGGAGTGCAAGCCCGGCTACCTGAGCACCGACGACAGGGGCGGCTACATGTCCCGCCTGGCCGACAACATCGAATCGGAGCAACTCGACACGGCGGTCGAACTGTTGAAGCGGGCGGCGGAAACCTTCGGCGACGAGCCCACCAGCCTGGGGGAGATCCAACTCCTCGCGAAGGAACTGACCGCAGCCCTGCACGACGTACTGCGCGTAGCCACCAGCCGAGGTCACCTCCTGGCGAGGAGCGAAGCTCACGACCTCTGAGGGGTGCGCGACAAGGCTGGCGGCGGGACAACCTCCCGTCCGACCTCCCGTCCAACCTCCTACCGTCCAACCCGCGCCGGGAGAGGGACTTGGACAAGCCACCGGGTCTCTCCCTGCCGCATCTGTCGTGGACTGGGCAGCTTCAGGCCACAGATCGTCCGGAGCTCACCGAGCAGTTTGACTCCCTCAGCCATGCGGACTACTTGCACTCGTGCTCTGCAGGCGATCTGGCGGTTCGAAGCCAACTCCCTGTGAACCCGGAGTTCAGAGGTCTTGGGGGCTGGTCGGCGTGTCGGGGTGGGTGCGGTGGAGGGTGGTCTCGAGAGAGGGATGACGCAGCCCTGAAACCATCCCAGCCGTATTGACGTAGAAGTACGGGGAGTGCCTGGGATGCCGTCCCGGATCGGGACATGACTGCACAGGCCGACGGATGGATGAGAGTACGGGCCACATGGATGCAATCCACGATGATGTAGCGGAGTTCGCGTTGCTGCTGACGCGTCTGAAGGAGCGCACAGACCGCAGCTACGCGGCGCTGGCCCGCCGTCTGGGCATGAATGCCTCCACGCTGCACCGCTACTGCGCCGGAGAGGCGGTTCCCCTGGACTTCACCGGGATCGAGCGGTTCGCCGCACTCTGCGGAGCCTCCCCCGAGGAACGCGTGGAGGTGCACCGCCGGTGGATCCTGGCAGTCGCGGCACGGCAACGAACACGCCCATCCGCTGCCCGGCGGTCACCGATACCCCGCGACATCACGAGCACCGCGGCATCGGCCGCATCCACGAGCCACGCGGGCCCGGCGGACCCGCGCCCGGGGCCGACCTCGTCGGCTGATCCGCGGCCCGGCGCCGGGCGCCCCCGACGTCGGCCCGTGCGATCGATAGCACTGGCGGCTTCGCTCGCCGTCGCGCTCGCCGGCCTCACCACATCCGCTGGCGGACCCTCCTCCGGTGGCGGTGAGCCGTCGGCCTTCGCCCGCACCACACCGACACCCTCGGCGCCGGCCGCGCACGGCGGCGGCAGCCCGCAACCCGCTGGCGGACCCTCCTCCGGTGGCGGTGAGCCGTCGGCTTCCGTCCGCACCACACCGACACCCTCGGCGCCGGCCGCGCACGACGGCGACAGCCCGCAGGAGGACCGGGCGAGCGCCGACACGGCCCCCTCGACGGCCCCGCTCACCTGGACGGCCAACTCCCACCTCTGGCGACCCGAATGCGACCACGACTACGTCATCACCAAGCCACCGCAGCAGGTCCCGCCGCCGCCGGCCCCGCAGGACGCCGCGGCGTGGGCCGCATCCCTAGGGGCGGTGCACGGGCGCACCACCCATCTGCGGATCTCGGTGCAGGGACGCGGCTCCGCCGCCGTCGTCCTGGAAGCACTGCATGTGCGCGTGGTCAACCGCACCACCCCCGCCACCCGCCGGGGCATCGCCTACTCCATGTACGAAGGCTGCGGCGCCATCCTCATCCCCCGCCACTTCTCCGTGAACCTTGACGCGCACCGACCTCTGGCCCGTTCGATTTCCGGCAACGACCCGGACAGACCGGACCCCGCGGTCGACTTCCCCTACCGGGTGTCCCTGCAGGAGCCGGAGGTCCTGCTGCTCTCCGCGCGCACCGACTCCTGCACCTGCGACTGGTACCTCGACCTCGACTGGTCCTCACAGGGCCGGACCGGCACGATGCGCATCGACGACCACGGCCGCCCTTTCCGCACCACGGGCATCAAGGGGCTACCGCACTACTGGTACCGCAACCCCACTGGCTGGGTCCCCATGACCACCGCCTACGACGAGGCGGAAACCGGCGACTGACGAAGCAACAGGCCGCACAGCCCGTTCCTCCGACAGCAGGACCGGTGACGGCGGGGGCCCGCCCGATTCCGCCTTCATCGGGATCCGGGCGGGGCCGGGGCAGGGAGGTGGTGCCGCGCACCTGGTGAGCCTGTTCGGCTTCAGGTCCCGCAGCGCGGAAGCCACCGTGTCCGGCCGCTCCTCCACCCCCGACTCCGCCCTGCCTGTTGATCACCCTCTTCCTACCGCACCCCGCCGACACCCACCAGGCAGCAGAAGTCCGTTGCGGGCCGGAGCGGACGAGACCGTGGCCGTGTGGCCGGGCCGCTGGGGGGCCTCACGCGGCCCTGCCCGTCGCCCGGAGGGCGTGATCACGCGCGCCTGCCAGCCGCTCCGGCGGATTCAGCACGTGGAGCTGCTGGAGATCTTTATTCCGTTGACCCTGTAGGAATTGGTGAACACGGTTTGAGTGTTCGGCCCGAGGCAGATCGATCCCCCGCTCTGGAGCCGCAGGTACACGACGTCGTCGTTCCGGGTGTTCAGGACCCCGTAGTGCGGCCGGGGAGTGACCGCCTGATAGCTACTGGTGACGTCCCGGTACTTCGAGATCGGAGTGCCTGCGAGCAAGGCGTTGTTGTCCACGTAGAAGCAGACATAGGGATACGGGCAGCCCTGGGTGGGGGACTCCGCGGGGGCTGCGGATGCGTCAGTCATGGACATGGTCGCGACGGCCATGGCCACCCCCGCGAAGCTTGCGATCTTCCGGATGACGGGCTTCATCAAACCTCCAAGAATTCGGCAATTGTTCGAGTCCGCCCGCGAGTGGTGACGGACATGGCAAGGCGGAGCATGGCCGGGGCGAACATGTGATGCTGCCACGAACTCCCCACGCCCCGGCAGGATTTGGGGCCCGCATGGACCTCGGCCGACGACAGCCGGCTACGACGGCGGGCGCGTCGACCGACCACGCACGCGTGTGCCTCGCTGCACCCCACCAACCCCGCCGCGCGTCCTGGGTGCCCGAGGACATGGGTGTCCCAGGAGCGGGTGCACGGCGGGTGCGGGTGTCGTGGTGCTGCCGGGCCTTCGGCCGACTTCAGCAGGCCAAGTGGGCGTTCTGGCCGGCCACCGGGAAGCGGTCCCGATCGAGGTCCGTCACTTCGACATGATGAAATCCAGGGCGAAACCGGGAGCGGTCGTCCAGTAGGTGACACGCTGGTAGTCGTTGGCGTACAACGTCTCGACAGGCATGGGGACACCGATCGGCTTGCCCGCGCTGCTGCCGGGCTTACGACCCTGGAGGCTGAGGGTGATGCTCTTCGCCTCGTACTCGTCCATGGGGCCGTTGACGAGCAGACCGGCATACGCCTCCTCACCCGGGGCGAGGGTGACGGGCACCCCCGGGTGCGGGTCGCTCTCCTCGATCACGCGGGCCGTGTTCCGGCCGTCGCCAAGCCGCACGAGAGGGTAGCGGTAGAGGTTGCACTTCTCGTCGCCGGCGTTCTGGACGGTGAGGAGGAGGTGCCGGGCGTCCTCGCTGTCCGCAGGCTCCTTCGTGGCGGACACGCCGAGGACCTCCTGGGAGCAGGTGTCGACGGTGCCCTTGTCGCTACTGCCGCCCGAGCGGTGCGTCACCGCGGCATCGGCCTTCCCGCCGATCGTCAGCGGCCCGGTGGTGGAGGCCTGTGCCGACACACCACACCCGAGAGCCAGGACGAGACCCGCGGCCACGGCCGCACGGCCCGTAAGGGACTTCACGTTCATATGCGTGTTCCTTTTCTGATCGGTATGAGGTCGCACGCGTCCGCGGCCTGGCACTGCGGATCAAGGTGCGTGCCGGACGCCCAAGGAGACGGGCGTCCCAGTGGACTGGTGAGCCGGGGTGTCATGGCGCTGCCCGGCGGTCGGCCGCTTCAGCCGGTGCGACAGCCGTAGCATCGGATGCCTCGCGGGCCTGGGACAACAGCCCCGCTCCATCTGCAACGTTGGGACGATCCCACCCCGACAACCTGCAGAAACAAGGAAGCCTGGGATGCCTGTCTGGGATGGGAAACGCCTGAGGCCGGCGGCCGGACACCCGGTGGACCCGACCCCGTCACCTCGGCCGGCCCGCGCGCCGCCGCACAAGCGGCGCCCGTTCCAGCCGTGGCGAGCCGAAGGGCGCCGCCCGTAAGGGCGTCCCCTCCCTCAGCCCGGCCCGGTCGAGGACCGACACCTCGCCGTGCCCGAAACGCGCGATCTCCTCGTCCAGCTCCAGACGCCGTCCTTTCAGCTCCTCAAGCCGCGCTTCCACATCACTCTCGGCCCCGAACCACATCTGCCGCAGGAGCTCAAAGACGGTATTGAGCCGCGATTCCGTGCCGATGAAGGAACGGGCCTTCAGCGAGCGGACCCAGGCGACGGCCCTTTCCACGGCGGGCGTCGCGTCGTAGTGCGGCTCGTCGGAATCAGGCGGACAGTACTTGCGCAGCCAGCCCGCCTGCGTGGCTGACCAGGTCGTCCAGGTACGCCTTCGCGGGCTTGGGGAACGCCTGCTCTCCGAGCCGTTCGTTCAGCGCGTACAACTCGTCATCCAGCCGGTCGGCCAACTCCGCACCGGAGATCGAACGGACCCCCTGCTCCACGAAGACCTTGTGGAGGAAGCTCAGGATGAGCGCCGCGTTCTCCGCCCGCAGCAGCTGCCACGCCGGGTGGTGCTTGGGTAGCCGCACCACATCGTCGTACTCCATGCACCCGCCCCCAGATCCCCGTCACGTGCTCAAGTGGTTCGGTACGGTACCCACGAACGCACGGTGGAAGGGGCCACTGACAACGAGGGCGAAACCGCTGTTGACCAGCAGGTTCGTCATCTTGTGCAGGTGTTCGAGGGGGGTAGGTCACCGCTTCCGTCGGTACGGATCGGCATACGGCTCCATGGACTGGCGGACTTCTTCGCGAACTGGATCCATGAGTGGACCGGGCGCGTAGTGGCGGGCGCGGCCCTTGCCGTGAGGAACGAGCCAGCCGCGGGCGACGAGCTCTCGGATGTCGCGGATGGCTTGCTGGTCGCTGAGGTCGGCGTCCTGCTGGTAGACGGTGCGGCGGACCTTCGCGTCCGAGAAGGCAGGCAGCAGGGCGTAGACGACGCGTTCGTCCAGGCCAGTTGCTTCGACGGCCTCGACCAGGCGGTCCAGGCGCGGGACATCACGTCGAAGCGCCGCTGGGCCTGCTGCGCCTGGCGGTGGTGGGCGGTGAGGCAGAACCGCATCCAGGGGCGTGTGTCCCGCTCCGGACTCCAGTGCGGACCGCCTACGTCCTCCAGGACCTGGTAGTAGGCGTATGTGTTCTGTCCCCGGCCGAGCCATTCCTCGATGGACGAGAACTCGGGCGGCATCAGGGCCTCGCGGGAGAAGACGAGGGTGGAGAGCGCTCGGGACATGCGCCCGTTCCCGTCCTTCCATGGGTGGATCTTGACGAGGTTGAGGTGGGCCATGGAGGCCCGGACGTGGACGGGCGCGTCGAGGTCGCCTTCGTTGAGCCAGTCGATGAACTCCGACATCAGAGCGGGAACGTCCGCCTGGTCCGGTGCGGTGTAGGCGGGGACCAGGGGATCGTCGGGGCTGGTGACGTAGACGGGCCCATCGCGCCAGCGGCCGGGGCGCTTGTCGAGGTGGTGGCCCCGGAGCATGAAGTGCAGACCGTTGAGCAGGCCGGCGTCGTAGTGGAAATCGTCTCCTGCGTCGGCGAGGGCCTGGATGTAGGTCATGCCGCGCTGATATCCCTCCAACTCGGCACGTGTCTTCTCCCCGGTGTCCAGAGGTTCCCCGCCGGAAATGAGGGCTTCCACGTCGTCGACTGTCGCGGCGTATCCCTCGATGGTGTTCGATCCGGCGATCGCGCGGGCGGTGAGGTTGCGGCGTAGCTGGCGGGTCCAACGAGGAGTGGCGCGGAGCACGGGGAGCCCGGTTCGAGGATGTGAATCGGGATAAAAAGCCCTCCAGGGCAACAAAAACCCTCCGCAAGTGATCTCGCGAAGGGTTAGAAAATGGCTCTGGCCTGCATAAACGCGCGCCCCCGGCAGGACTCGAACCTGCGGCCAAGCGCTTAGAAGGCGCCTGCTCTATCCACTGAGCTACGGGGGCCGGGTGTGGTGGCCTCGTGCCTGGTGCCCGGGTGTGGGCTGATCCGTGACGTTGCCGGGGACAAGGATAGGGCTCCCGGTTCCTTGTCCTGAGCGCTTCGCCTCCGTGGCTCAATGTGGAGGTTCGGTGAAGCGGTCCTGATAATCGCAGGCAGGTACGAATTGTGCACCGCTTTTGGTGCCTGGAGCGTCGGGTGTTGTGCACTCGTTATGCCTGCGCCGCACCTCTGTCCCAGTCGCGGCTTCCATCCCTTCTGTCCTATCGGCGCGCAGGCATGTCTATATGCTTCATAAATCCCCCGAAATTGGGCATTCTTCGCATGTGGTGACCTTGGACGTACGGCCTCAGCTGCTCGACGCACTCTCCGCCCTGCGCGACCGTGTCGCCGCCGCACGCTTTCCGCTGCCCCTGGCGGGGGCCCCACGCGCGCGTGCCAACCGCGACGAGCTCCTCGCCCAGCTCGACGACTATCTGGTGCCCCGGCTCAGACAGCCCGAAGCGCCCCTGCTGGCGGTGGTGGGCGGTTCCACCGGCGCCGGCAAGTCGACCCTCGTCAACTCGCTGGTGGGTCGGCGGGTCAGCGAGGCGGGCGTGTTGCGGCCGACGACCCGGACGCCGGTGCTGGTGTGTCACCCGGAGGACCATCACTGGTTCAGCGGCATGCGTGTACTGCCCGATCTCACGCGCGTGTGGGTGCCCCACCAGGAGCCCGCGGACGACCTGTTGCTGCCCGGCGAGGACGGCAGACGCCTCCTGCGCATCGAGACCGCGGAGACCCTTCCGCCCGGCCTCGCCCTCCTCGACGCGCCCGACGTCGACTCCCTGGTCGCCGACAACCGTGTCCTGGCCGCCGAACTCATCTGCGCCGCCGACATCTGGGTCATGGTCACCACGGCGGCACGGTACGCCGACGCTGTGCCCTGGCACCTCCTGCGCACCGCGAAGGAGTACGACGTGACGCTCGTGAGCGTCCTCGACCGCGTACCCCACCAGGTCGTCTCCGAGGTCTCCCGGCAGTACGGCGCCCTGCTCACCAAGGCCGGGCTGGGGCACGTACCGCGTTTCACCGTGCCCGAACTGCCCGAGTCCGCCTGGGGTGGGGGGCTGCTTCCGGCCACCGCCGTGGCACCGCTGCGCGCCTGGCTCGTCCAGCACACGCAGGACCTCGCCGCCCGCCACGACGCGATGGCCCGCACGGCCTACGGCGTCCTCGACTCGCTCAAGTCCCGGATGCCCGAACTGGCCGGCGCCGCCGCGGCCCAGTACGCGGCCGCACTGCGGCTCACCTCGGCCGTCGACGGGGCCTACGACAGCGAGTACGCGCGCGTGCGGGGCCGGTTGCAGAGCGGCGCCGTGCTCGCCGGTGACGCCCTCAAGCGCTGGCGGGCCTTCCCGCTGGACTGCACCGCCGGGGAACTGCTCGACGCCCTCGTGGAGAGCCTGGCCGCCCTGCTGCTGTGCGCCGTCACCGCGGCCGATGAGCGCGTCGACGAGGCCTGGCGCCGCGAACCTGCCGCGGGCGCCCCGGAACTGCTCGACCGCGACCCCTCCCCGGAGACGGCCGAACACCGCATCGGCATGGCGGTACGGCGCTGGCGGCGCGAGCTGGAGGAGTACGCCGAGGACGAGGTGCGCGACCTTGAACGCGGCGCCGTACCCGACCCCGAAGTCATCGCGGCCCTCGTCGCCACCGTCCTGCTGGGCGGCCGCAGGGCCCGTTCCGCGGGCGAGGGGCTCGCCGAACGGATCGGCGCCCATGGCGCGCTGCGGCTGCGCGACCGGGGCGGGAAGCTGCTCACCGAGCACCTCGACCGTGTCATGCACAACGAACGCGAGCGCCGGCTCGCCCCGCTCGACGGACTCGACGTCCACGCCGAACCCCAGGCCGAACTCATCGCCGCGCTGTCCGTACTGCAGAAGGAGAGGTGACCGGTGACCGCCGTCACGAACCACGACCACACCGACCACACCGGCCACACGGATCACGCTCATCACACCGATCACACCGATCACGCCGATCACTTGGAACAGGCGGCGCCCGGGAGGGCGGTGAGGGAGCGGGAGCTGGGGCCCCAGGGGGACCAGTCCGGCGAGTCGGCTCCGGGCGCGGCGGCCGGCGTTGCGGAGGGCGCCGGGGAAGACGCCCCGCAGGCCGGTGGGAGCCCGGAAGGGGCCTGGGATGGCGAGGAGGGCGGAGACAGTTCCCCGGGCGGTCGTGACGAGGACAGCCAGGGGGACGACCGGGACGCGCCTGTGGCCGAGGCGGATCGCATCAGCGTCGCGCGCGTGACGGACGTCAAGGGTTCCGCGCGCGTGACGGACGTCAAGGGTTCGGCGCGCGTGACGGACGTCAAGGGTTCCGCGCGCGTGACGGACGTTGACAGTTGCGCGCGCGTGACGGACGGCAGCGGCTCCGTGCGCCCGGCCGACGCCGCCCTGTCCCCGTACGAAGCCGAAGGCGGCCGTTTCGTGAAGGCGGTGGAGGGCGGCGCCTCCATGCCCGTCGGCGGGGGGGAGTGCCCTGCGCGTGCGCGCGCGAGCAGCGAGTCCTCGGTCGGCCGGGCGAAGGCGGGGGACGAGCAGCACGCGCGCGTGCGAGAGAGCGCCCCTCCCGCGCGGGTGCGGGGAAAGGGCGGTCCCGCCCGTGCGCCGGAGACCGAAGCTCCCGCGCGCGGTCGCGACAGCCATGAGGGTCGCGACAGCCTTGAAGGCCGTGGCAGCTATGGCAGCCATGGCAGCCGCGAGGGTCGCGACACGCGCGACGGTCGCGCGAAAGACGGTCGCGCGAGGGACGGTGACAGTCTGGCCGCGTCGGACGACTCCGGTTCCGGTGAACCCTGGGGGGACGGTCTCATCGCACGTCGCGTGAACGAGGCCACCGCCGCCGAGCAGGCCGCCGCGGCGCTGGAGGTCCGGTCCGGAGGACCCCAGACCGCGGCCCCGCTCGCCTACGACGGCGCCCTGCGCTCCCGGCTCGACGCGCTGCGCGAACTGGTGGGGCTCTCCCGTACGCGGCTCGACAGCAGGACGCTCTCCGAGGCGGGGCGCGTTCTCGACGAGGCGGCGGCCCGGCGCAGGCTCTCCGGGCAGCACACCGTCGTCGCGATCGCGGGGGCCACCGGCAGCGGCAAGTCCCAGTTGTTCAACGCGCTCGCCGGGGTGACCATCTCGGAGACGGGCGTACGGCGGCCGACCACCGCCGCGCCGATCGCGTGCAGCTGGAGCGACGGCGCCGCCGGCCTGATCGACCGGCTCGGCATCCCGGGCCGGCTGCGCCGCCGCCCGGTGCAGAGCGCGGACGCCGAGGCGCAGTTGCGCGGGCTCGTCCTGGTCGACCTGCCCGACCACGACTCGGCCGCCGTACAGCACCGTGAGCAGGTCGACCGCGTGCTGGCCCTCGTGGACGCCGTCATCTGGGTCGTCGACCCCGAGAAGTACGCCGACGCCATGCTCCACGAGCGCTATCTGCGGCCCATGGCGGGCCACGCGGAGGTCATGTTCGTCGTCCTCAACCAGGTCGACCGGCTGCCGGGCGAGGCCGCCGAGATGGTCCTCGACGACCTGCGGCGGCTGCTCGACGAGGACGGCGTCGCCCTCGGCGAGTACGGCGAACCGGGCGCGACCGTCCTCGCGCTGTCCGCGCTCACCGGCGACGGCGTCGGCGAACTGCGGGAGTCGCTCGGCCAGTTCGTCGCGGAGCGCGGTGCCGCGGCGCGGCGGATCGCGGCCGATGTGGACGCCGCCGGATGGCGGCTGCGGTCCGTCTACGCGACGGAACGGCGCACCGGGCTGAGCGAGGAGGCGCGGGACGATTTCGCCGCCCGGCTCGCGGACGCGGTCGGTGCCACCGCCGCGGGCGACGCCGCCGAACGCGCCTGGCTGCGCAATGCCAACCGCGCGTGCGGGACGCCGTGGCTGAGGCTGTGGCGGTGGTACGAGGACCGCCGGGATCCCCCCACCGGCCGGATGCCGGTCCGCTCGCAGGCCGACGAGGAGGCCACGGCGCGCCAGCGCGTGGAGCAGGCGGTGCGCACGGTGTCGGAGCGGGCCTCGGCGGGCCTGCCCGCGCCGTGGGCGCAGGCGGTGCGCGAGGCAGCCGTACGCGGTGCGCAGGGGCTGCCGGAGGCGCTGGACGAGCTGACCGCGCGGGCCGGGGTGCCGCAGGGGCGTCCGCCACGGCCGGGCTGGTGGCCGGTGGCCGTGTTGGCGCAGGCGTCCATGACGGTCCTGCAGATCCTCGGCGGCCTGTGGCTGGTCGGCCAGATCGCCGGGGTCATGTCGCCGAACCTGGGCGTGCCGGTGCTGCTGATGGTGGCCGGCATCATCGGCGGCCCGCTGGTGGAGTGGAGCTGCCGGCTGGCGGCCCGCGGTCCCGCGCGCAGATACGGCCAGGACGCGGAGCGGAGCCTGCGGGAGGCTGCCGCCGGGTGCGGCAGAGCGAGGGTCCTGGATCCCGTGGCCGCCGAGTTGCTGCGGTACCGGGAGGTACGGGAGCAGTACGGGCGGGTGATGGGCGCGGAGGCGCTGGTGAGGTGAGGGCGGCACCTGTGGACGCGTGCCGGGTGGTGATCCGGTGGATGTTCGGGGGCGGGGCGTGCCAGAGGTGGTGATCGGGGCGTGATCCGGGCGGGGCGAGCCTGGTCTCCCTCGTTCGGGTGACGGCTTTTTCCACAGGCCGGTGGTGGTCCACAGGGCGCGGCGGGCTCGGCCCGGCGGAGGCAGTCTGGTGGTGCGGCGATCGCGGCGGACGCGGTCGTGGCGACGGTGGCGGTGAGCGGCTCGGGGCGGATGCCCCGTGGCCGCCGGCGTCCCGGAAACGCAGACGCAGCCGTACGGGACGGGCCCGTACGCGTATCCGCCCGGTGTGGACATCGGGGTGAGGGAGGGGTTCTCGATGAACGAGACGATGGTCTGTGCGGTGGGGAACGTGGCGACGCAGCCGGTGTACCGGGAGTTGTCGGCGGGGCCGTCGGCGAGGTTCCGGCTGGCGGTGACCGCGCGCTACTGGGACCGGGAGAAGAGCACCTGGACCGACGGGCACACCAATTTCTTCACGGTGTGGGCCAACCGGCAGCTGGCGGTGAACGTGGGGGCGTCGCTGAACGTGGGCGACGCCGTGATCGTCCAGGGCCGGCTGAAGGTGCGGGCGGAAGCGCGCGAGGGGCAGAACAGGACGTCGGCCGACATCGACGCGGTGGCGATCGGCCATGATCTCGCCCGCGGCACCTCTGTCTTCCGCCGCGCGGCCAGGCCCGATACGGCCGCTGCGGCCGGCGTACCCACGCAGCCGGAGCCCGACTGGGAGACCCCTGTGACGACGCCTTCCGCGGAGCCGGGATCAGCGCGGCGACGGGAGCCGGCCGCCGTGACGTGATGTCAGGGAGTGCGCCGATCTGAGTGATCGACGGCTTATCGGCGGATACCTCCCGGAGTTGCTGGTGGATTTGTCGATAAGCCCTGCTCGCAGGCGATCTTGGGGATAACGATTCCGAGTCGGATCACCCATCGGGTGACCTGACCGGGAAGGCCGGTACGTCCGCCTCTCTAGGATGCCGAACGTGGCTCACGGGGCTTCTGATTCTGCTGGTGGGACCCATCCCCCCACATCAACGGGTCCCGCTCGAAGGGGAATTACGTGATTTCTTCGTTCTGCGCGCCGTTCGGGCGCGGACGGGGCGCGGTCCGCCTCGCAGCGGGGACGCTGGTGTCCGGACTCGTCGCCGCCGGTGTCCTCGTCACCGCGGGCACGGCCGTCGCCGACACCGCCGCACAGACCCAGGGTGGAGCGACGGCGACGATAGGCGGTCTCAAGACCTATGGCGCCGCCGTGTTCCACGACGAGAGCGGGGACCAGGAGGTCTCGGCCGGCCTGTTCGAGATGTCCGTCGACGGCGGCGGCACCCTTCACACCTACTGCGTCGACCTCCACAACCCCACGCAGAAGGAAGCCAAGTACCAGGAGACACCCTGGAGCGGCACCTCACTGGGCGTCAACAAGGACGCGGGCCGCATCCGCTGGATCCTGCAGAACTCATACCCCCAGGTCAACAACCTGGCCGCGCTGGCCAAGAAGGCCGGCATCACCGGAGGCGGCCTCACCGAGCAGGACGCGGCGGCCGGCACCCAGGTGGCGATCTGGCGCTACTCCGACGGCGCGGACGTCGACGCCGTCGACCCGCAGGCCGAACGGCTCGCGGACTACCTCCACAAGACCGCCCGTGCCGTGGCTGAACCCCCGGCGTCACTGACCCTGGACGGGCCCGCGGTCTCCGGCCACCCCGGCGAACTGCTCGGCCCGGTCATCGTACGGACCGGCGCCGGCGCAGTGACGGTGACACCGCCGCTCGACGCCGCGATCACCGGCGTACGCATCGTCGGCAAGGACGGTGAACCCGTCACCTCCGCGCGGGACGGCAGCGAACTGTTCTTCGACGTGCCCGTCGGCACCGCCGCCGGGGCCGCCGAGCTGACGGTCCAGGCCTCCACCACGGTCCCCGTCGGCCGCGCCTTCACCTCCGGGAGCCGCAGCCAGACACAGATCCTGGCCGGCTCCAGCGAGTCGACCGTCGCCGCGACGGCCTCCGCGACCTGGGCCGAGACAGGCGCCGTCCCGGCCCTCTCCGCCGCGAAGAACTGCCCGAAGAACGGCGTCGACATCACCGCGTCCAACCAGGGCGACCAGGCATTCACCTTCGAGCTGATGGGCGTGCGGCACAGCATCCCGGCCGGCACGTCCCGCACGGTGACGATCCCCCTCCAGGAGGATCAGGCCTACGACTTCACCATCACCGGCCCGCAGGGCACCCAGAGCCGCTTCGCCGGCGTCCTCGACTGCCGGACCAGAGCCGCCGAGACCGGCCTGACCACCCAGACACTCGCCGAACCCAGCCCGGCCACGGTGGGCGGCACCGCCCCCTCGGGCACCGACCTCGCCGAGACCGGCGGTTCCGACGCCACCCCTCTGATCGCGGGCACCGCGATCGGCCTGGTCGTCATCGGCGGCACGGTCCTGCTGCTCGTCGGCCGCAAGGAGAACAAGGCACAGGGCTGAGGCAGCCACCGCGGCATCGCACCGGGGCGGGAGAGCGAGGGCTCGGACAGCCGGCGAAGCCTGACTCGTCACCCGCGGCCGTCACCCCCGCGACGGCGGAAACGGGTGACGTTCCTCGCTCCGGTCCACCGCCGGGGGCAGAGTGGTCGTATGAACGCAGACGACAGGAACACCCTGGCCGGGGCACGGGTGGCGACCAGGCTCCCGGCCCAGGACCTGGACCGGGCACGCCGCTTCTACGCCGAACGGCTCGGCCTGCACCCGGTCGACGAACGCCCCGGCGGACTGCTGTACCGAAGTGAGGGCGGCGCCGAGTTCGTGCTGTTCCGGTCGACGGGAAGCTCGCCCGGCACGTTCACGCAGATGGCCTTCGAGGTCGACGACATCGAGGCAGTGGTGACGGAGCTGAAACGCCGCGGCGTCATCTTCGAGGAGGTCGACGTGCCCGGCTTCCGCACCGTCGACCACGTCGCCGAGATCGACGGAAACTATCCGAGCAAGGGCGCCCGGGGCGAACGCGGAGCCTGGTTCCACGACAGCGAGGGAAACCTCCTGGGCATCGGCCAGCCCGTCGGCTAGAGGGAGGAACAGGCGGACCGAGAAGCAGCCGGACGGAGAAGCAGTTGGACGGAGAAGAGCCGGACGGAGAAGAGCCGGACGGAGCAACAGAGGGAGCAGCAGGGGGAGGAGCGGTGCGCGGCCGGCGCGGGCAGGTCATCGCTCGGCCATCGACGAAGCCCGGCGTCGGTTGGGTCCCGGACATATTCCGGGCCGCCCCGCACAGGCCGGGGATGCAACCATTTCCTTCCAAGCTGGAACCTCCGGAAGCCGACCGCGCGAGGGAGACCATGGCCACAGGCACTGACATCGACAGCCAGAGGCACTGACATCGACGCTGATACCCGGGTTCAACGGGCCCGCGAACGCGACGGGATCCTCCGACGGGCCGGATCCGGCGCTCCACGTTCCCATGGGCCGCCGTCAGTGACAGGTCCGCCGCAGGTGTCTACGGCAAAACCGCAGGTCAGGGAGTCTCCCGCAATCGGGTTTCCCCCCAGGGGTAGCAGTCCGGCAAGATGGGGTGTATCTGCCCACTGCCAGAATTCAAGCTGCCGGACGGTTTCTCTTGGCTGAGTACATCTACACCATGCGCAAGACGCGTAAGGCTCACGGCGACAAGGTCATCCTTGACGACGTGACGCTGAGCTTCCTGCCCGGCGCGAAGATCGGTGTGGTCGGGCCTAACGGTGCCGGTAAGTCCACCGTTCTCAAGATCATGGCCGGGCTGGAGCAGCCGTCCAACGGCGATGCCTTCCTGTCGCCCGGCTACTCCGTCGGCATGCTGCTGCAGGAGCCGCCGCTCGACGAGTCGAAGACGGTCCTGGAGAACGTGCAGGACGGCGCCTCCGAGATCATGGGCAAGCTCAAGCGGTTCAACGAGGTCGCCGAGCTGATGGCGACCGACTACTCGGACGCGCTCATGGAGGAGATGGGCAAGCTCCAGGACGACCTCGACCACGCCAACGCGTGGGACCTGGACGCCCAGCTGGAGCAGGCCATGGACGCCCTGGGCTGCCCGCCCGGCGACTGGCCGGTCACCAACCTCTCCGGTGGCGAGAAGCGCCGCGTCGCGCTCTGCAAGCTGCTGATCGAGGCCCCCGACCTGCTGCTGCTCGACGAGCCCACCAACCACCTGGACGCCGAGTCCGTGCAGTGGCTGGAGCAGCACCTCGCCAAGTACGCCGGCACCGTCGTCGCCGTGACCCACGACAGGTACTTCCTGGACAACGTGGCCGGCTGGATCCTCGAGCTGGACCGCGGCCGTGCCATCGGCTACGAGGGCAACTACTCCACCTACCTGGAGTCCAAGGCCTCCCGCCTCAAGGTCGAGGGCCAGAAGGACGCCAAGCGGGCCAAGCGCCTCAAGGAGGAGCTGGAGTGGGTGCGGTCGAACGCCAAGGGGCGTCAGGCCAAGTCCAAGGCGCGTCTGGCGCGCTACGAGGAGATGGCCGCCGAGGCCGACAAGATGCGGAAGCTGGACTTCGAGGAGATCCAGATCCCGCCGGGCCCGCGTCTGGGCAGCGTCGTCGTCGAGGTCAACAACCTCAGCAAGGCGTTCGGCGAGAAGGTCCTCATCGACGACCTCTCCTTCACGCTGCCGCGTAACGGCATCGTCGGTGTCATCGGTCCCAACGGCGCCGGCAAGACCACCCTCTTCAAGATGATCCAGGGCCTGGAGGAGCCGGACTCCGGCGCGATCAAGGTCGGCGACACGGTCAAGATCTCGTACGTCGACCAGAGCCGCGAGAACATCGACCCGAAGAAGTCGCTGTGGGAGGTCGTCTCCGACGGCCTCGACTACATCAACGTCGGCCAGGTCGAGATGCCGTCGCGGGCGTACGTCTCCGCCTTCGGCTTCAAGGGCCCGGACCAGCAGAAGCCGTCCGGTGTCCTGTCCGGCGGCGAGCGCAACCGCCTGAACCTCGCGCTCACCCTCAAGCAGGGCGGCAACCTGCTGCTCCTCGACGAACCGACCAACGACCTCGACGTGGAGACCCTGTCCTCCCTGGAGAACGCGCTGCTCGAGTTCCCGGGCGCGGCTGTGGTCGTCTCCCACGACCGGTGGTTCCTGGACCGGGTGGCCACGCACATCCTCGCCTACGAGGGCGAGTCGAAGTGGTTCTGGTTCGAGGGCAACTACGAGTCCTACGAGAAGAACAAGATCGAGCGTCTCGGTGCGGAAGCGGCCCGTCCGCACCGCGCCACCTACAAGAAGCTGACCCGGGGCTGATCTTTCTTGCGGCACATCTACCGCTGCCCACTGCGCTGGGCGGACATGGACGCGTACGGCCACGTCAACAATGTGGTGTTCCTCCGGTACCTGGAGGAAGCCCGTATCGACTTCCTGTTCCGCCCGGAGAAGGATTTCAAGCAGGGGTCCGTGGTGGCGCGCCACGAGATCGACTACAAGCGGCAGCTCGTCCACCGGCACACGCCGGTCGACATCGAACTGTGGATCACGCAGATACGCGCAGCGTCCTTCACCATCTCCTACGAGGTGAAGGACGGCGACCAGGTCTACGTCAGCGCGTCGACGGTGATCGTGCCGTTCGACTTCGCCGCACAGCGACCGCGCCGGCTCACCGACGAGGAGCGTGAGTTCCTCGAGGAGTACCGGGACGACGACAAGGAGGCCGTCGCCGCATGACGGTGCTCCACCTCGCCGACGAGGGGGAGGCGGCGGATCTCGCGGCCTTCCTCTCCCGGCTGCTCCACTACGACCGTGGAGCAGCGGTCCGGCTCCAGGCGGCCGGCACCGCGCTGGCCGTCTTCGGACGGCCGCCGTCCTTCGAGGTCCTCGCGATCCGGGCGGTCCGCCTGGCGAAGCCGTACGAGAACGGCCTCGATGTCACGCTGGACGTGACGGTGTCCGCCGGGGAGCTGCTGGAGAGCGTGGACGAGGCGGCGGCCACGGCCGCCGTACCCGCCGCGGTCACCGGGCCGCCCTGGGCGGGCGTACTGCCGCCGCGCGGCGGCTGGCAGCCGCAGGCGGGACTCCCGGCGCCGGACGCGCTGCGCGCGATGGTCGGCGCGGCGGTCGCCGAGTTCCGCCGCCGCATGGAGGAACTGCCGGACGAGGGCCGTACCCGGACCGAACTCGACCGGATCGGGCGGGACATCTGGTCCCGGACGGTCGGGGACAGCGGCCTGCCCGTGCGGGCCGCGCACGCGGCCCAGTCGCTGGGCTTCCTGCGGCCGGCCACCCCGCCCCGCGACATCGGGCTGTTCTCCTCGGGATCATGGCTGCGGCTGCGGACCCCGTACGGCTCGATCGCCGTACGGCGGGCCGGACTCGGCGGCCTGGGCCTCAGCGTGCGCTGAGCGGCCGCACGCCCCCTCGGGCCGCCGTACGCCAGGTCACCGGGCTCGTTCCGGGGTCATTCCGGGGTGTTGAGCATGGACGCCGCGGCGTACGTGAGGTAGTTCCACAGCGTCTCCTCGTGCTCCGCGGAGAGCCCCAACTCGTCCACCGCGTCCCGCATGTGCTTCAGCCACGCGTCGTGCGCGGCCCGGTCCACGGTGAAGGGCGCGTGCCGCATCCGCAGGCGGGGGTGGCCGCGGTTCTCGCTGTACGTCGTGGGGCCGCCCCAGTACTGGATCAGGAACAGCCTGAGCCGCTCCTCGGCCGGGCCCAGGTCCTCCTCGGGGTACATGGGCCGCAGGACCGGGTCCTCGGCGACTCCCTCGTAGAAACGGTGGACCAGCCGACGGAAGGTGTCCTCCCCGCCGACCTGCTCGTAGAAGGTCTGCTCCTGAAGCGTGCCGCGCCGGATCTCTTTCACGCTCCCCATGGTCTCAGACCCGGGGACCGAGGACTCCAGCCCTAGGACCTCCGGCGTTCGGGATCCACGGGTAGGCGAGCCCCGGGGTCCGGGAGCCCCGGGGTCCGAGGGTCCCGGGCACTCGCCTACCGGGCCCGGCCGCCGCACAGTGGACGTATGACAGCGCATGCTCTCGGCAAGGAGTTGGAGCAGCTCGCCGTCTCCGAGCGGGCGGCGTTGGTGCGGGAGATCGAGGTGAGCGGGGCCTTCGCCGCCGACCCTGAGTGGCGGGAGGCCTTCGGCACGGTTCCGCGTCATCTCTTCGTGCCCTACTACTACGTCGGCGGCGCGCGCGGGTACGAGCGGCGCTGGGGCGAGAGTCCCGATCCTCGGGCCCGTGAGCGCTGGTTGCGCGGCGCGTACGAGGACGTGCCGCTGGCGACCCGGCTGCGGGACGGGGAACTGCTCTCCTCCAGCAGCCAGCCCTCGCTGATGGCGGAGATGCTCGCCGAACTGCGGGTGTGCGACGGGGACCGGGTGCTGGAGGTCGGCGCGGGCACGGGATACAACGCGGCGCTGCTGTCCTACCGGCTCGGGGACGAGCGCGTCACCACCGTGGACCTCGACCCGGAGATCACCGAGTCCGCGCGGCGGCATCTCGCAGAGGCCGGGTACCACCCCACCGTCGTCACCGGCGACGGCGCCCGCGGAGTCCCCGAACGCGCCCCCTTCGACCGGATCATCGCCACCTGCGAGCTGGCGTCGGTCCCGCGGGCCTGGATCGCCCAGTGCCGTCCCGGCGCCCGCATCCTGACCCCGCTCGCCACCGGACTGCTCGCGCTGACGGTGGGGGAGAGCGGGCAGGCCGAGGGGAACTTCCTGCACACCCCCGCCTACTTCGTCCCGCTGCGCGGCACCGACCGGCGCGCGCCCGAGCCGGTCGCCCTCGGCGGGGTGCCGACGCGAGCCAGGGAGAGCGACCTGTTCCGCTTCCTGCTGGCCCTCACCCGTGCCGCCCTCGACCCGCAGGAGGCGTACGCGCTGTGGGAACGCGAGGGCAGGCCCGGACGGGACCGGTACGGCGTCACCGTCGGCGGTGAGCAGACCTGGGCCTGGCTCGACGACCCGGAGGGACCGTACGCCTGGCCCCTGCCGGGATCGTCGGGGCCCAGCCTCATCGGCGCCTAGGGGGCGGCCCCCACGCCGACCGGTCCCAGCCGACCGGTCCCAGCCGACCGTGCCTAGCCCCGTCGCACTGTGATCGTCGTCCACGCGCCGACGTGGACCCGGTCGCCGTCCTGGAGCGGTACGGGCACGAAGGGCTGGATCGGCTCGTCGGAGCCGTTGACCGTGGTGCCGTTCGTCGAGTTCTGGTCGACGACGGCCCAGCTGCCGTCGGGCTGCTGGACCAGCACCGCGTGCTGGTGCGAGACGCCCGGATCCTCCGGCGGCACCGACAGATCGATGTCGGGGGTCTCACCCGTGGAGTGCCGGCGGCGGCCGATGGTGATCTGGTTGCCGCCGAGCGTGCGCTGCTGCTCCGGGGAGTACGCGGGCAGGTTCAGTCCCGCGGCCTCCGGTCCCGAACGGTGCATCATCGACATGAAGTACTCGCGGTCGGGGCCTATCGTCGCCGTCCAGGTCGCCGGCTGCTGCGGGAACGCCGGGCCGGGCGGGGGCGGGGCCTGGTTGCCGCCGGGCTGGGGGTAGCCGTAGCCGCCGCCCTGGTTGCCGCCGGGGCCGCCGGTGTGGGACGGCGGGGGGAGCACCCAGTCGTCGTCACCGCCGCCGAAGGACGGGCCGGACGGCTGCTGCGGACGGCCGGTCTCCTGCGGGTAGCCGGGCGGGGCCTGCGGGCCGGGCTGTCCGGGCTGCTGGAAGGCCTGCGGGGCGCGGTGGCCGCCGGGACCGCCAGGCCCACCGGGACCGCCAGGCCCCCCATGGCCACCCGGCCCACCAGGACCGCCGGGGCCGCCAGGCAGGCCATGACCGCCGCCGGGGCGGGGGTCCTGCCGGGACGGGTCGGGGCCGTAGCCGCCCTGACCGCCGGGGGCGCCCTGGCCGCCGGGGCCGGAGGGTTCACGTGCGAAGGGGTCGGCGGACGGGTTCACGGGGCCGGGGCCGCGCTGTCCGAAGGGGTCGCCGGGAGCGCCCGGGTCACGCCCGTAGGAGCCCGCGGGCGATCCGCCACCGGCCGTGCCGCCGGGACCCTGGGGACCGCCGGGGGGACCACCGAACGGCCGGCCGCCGGGACCACCCTGGCCACCCGGCTGCTGCCCGAAGGGCCTGCCGCCCCCCTGCCCTTGGCCCGGACCCTGCCCCGGACCCTGGCCGTGCCCCGGACCCTGGCCGTGCCCCTGGCCGTGTCCCTGGCCCGGAGGCCGCGACGGGTCGCCGAACGACGGGATCGGCTCGGCGGGACGATTCACCTGGGACGGACGCGAGCCCTGGTACTCGAAGGAGTCACCACCGCCGAAGGACGGGGGCGGCGGCTGGAACCGCGCGTCGGGACCCGCCCCGGGACCGACGGGACCGCCGGGACCACCCGGGCCGGGCCCGCCGGGCCCCGGCGTGCGCGGGGCGGCCGGGGTGTACGAGGTCGCCGTGTTGGTCAGGAAGTTCCACCGGCACTCCTCGCAGAAGGGCGCGCCGCCCTCACGGGGCGTGCGGCACTGCGGGCACAGCTCCGGCTCGGCGTTCGGTACCGCGGACAGGTGTCGGTTGTCGGGACGGCCTCCGGCGCCCGGCGGGGGGTACGGCTTCCCGCCGCCCCCGCCGGGCGCCACCGGCACATTGCTGCGCTCGCTGCTCGCCCCGATGAAGGCGCGCGTCGCCCTGACCACGTTCCTGCTGCTGCTCCAGCAGGCAGCCGTGCAGGCGGGCCCGCTGCTGGTGGCGTACGCCATCGACCGTGCCGTACCGGCGTTCCGCCAGGACGATTCGGGGCCGCTGGTCGCGGTGGGCGTCGGCTATCTGGGGTGCGCGCTGGCCGGCGGCGGGCTCCAGTACGCGTTCCTGATCGCCTCGGCCCGCGTCAACCAGGACGTGCTGCTGGACCTGCGCGGGCGGATCTTCCGGCACGCGCAGGCGCTGAGCGTCGACTTCCACGAGCGCTACACCTCGGGCCGGCTCATCTCCCGTTCCACCACCGACGTGGAGTCGCTGCGCGAACTGCTCAGCGAGGGACTCCAGGAACTGGTCACCGTCGTCCTGTCGTTCCTCTACATCTCGGCGATGCTGCTCTGGCTGGACCTGGGTCTCGGCGCGGTCGCGGTGGCCTCGTTCGGGCCGCTGTACCTCCTGGTGCGGGTCTACCAGCGGCGCGCGGGGCGGGTGTACCGGACGCGGTCCACCGCGATCGCGTCCGTGATCGTGAAGTTCGTGGAGACGGTCAACGGCATCCGGCCGGTGCGCGCGTTCCGCCGCGAGGCCGTCAACGAGGCCGACTTCAGGGTCCTGAACCAGCGGCACGAGCGGACCAACGGGGACGCGCTCCTGGAGATGGCCCGGTATGTCGTCGGCTCACGGCTGGTCGCCAACACGGCCGTCGCGCTGATCGTGCTGTGGGGCGCCCAGCGGGTCGCGGACGGCTCCCTCGCGCTGGGTGTACTGGCGGCGGCGGTGCTGTATCTGCGGCGGCTGTACGACCCCATCGACCGGCTCGGCATGTTCCTCAACTCGTACCAGTCGGCGGCCGCCTCCCTGGAGAAGATCGCCGGGCTGCTGGCCCAGGAGCCGTCCGTGCCCGAGCCGGCCGTGCCGCGGGAGCTGCCGGCCCGCCGGCCGGACATGCCGGGCCGCGAGGTCGTGTTCGACGGCGTCGCCTTCGGCTACCGCACGGGCGGTGAGGTGCTGCCCCGCTTCGACCTCACCCTGCCCGCCGGAGAGACCGTCGCCGTGGTCGGCTCGACCGGCGCCGGGAAGTCCACGCTGGCCAAGCTGCTCGCCCGCTTCTACGACCCGACGGCGGGCCGGGTCCTCCTCGACGGTGTCGATCTGCGCGACCTGACGACGGCCGAACTGCGGCGCGGGGTGGTCATGGTGACGCAGGAGGCGTTCCTGTTCTCCGGGACGGTCGCCGAGAACATCGCGATCGGGCGGCCGGACGCGAGCCGGGAGGACATCGAGCGGGCGGCGAAGGCGCTCGGCGCGCACGAGTTCATCAGTGCCCTGCCCGACGGCTACGACACGGACGTCCGCAGGCGCGGCGGCCGCATCTCCGCCGGTCAGCGTCAACTCGTCGCTTTCGCACGGGCGTTGCTCGCCGATCCGGCGGTGCTGATCCTCGACGAGGCGACCAGCTCGCTCGACGTGCCCGGCGAACGGGCCGTGCAGGCGGCGATGGCGACGGTCCTGAAGGGCCGTACGGCGGTGGTGATCGCGCACCGGCTGTCGACCGTGGAGATCGCCGACCGGGTGCTCGTCATGGAACACGGAGGAATCGTCGAGGACGGCACGCCGGCCGAACTCGTCGCGGGCACCGGCCGGTTCGCCGACCTGCACCGCGCCTGGCGGGACAGCCTCGCGTGAGGGCGGGGCGGACGCGGAGGGAGCCGGTCGACGCCTACGCCGACCCCGGCACGCCCGACTGCCGGGGTGGCTGGTGGTACCTGTGGTGGCTGACCTGCCGCCAGCCGGGGCGGGCGCTGGCGGGGGCGGCACTGTCCAGCGTCTGGATGGTGCTGCTGGCGGTCGCCCCGTATCTGCTGTCGAGGGCGGTCGACGACGGGCTGGAGCGCGGTGACACGGCCGCGCTGGCGCTCTGGACGGCCGCGCTGTTCGTGGTGGGCGCGTTCAACGCCTGGGTGAGCATCGTGCGGCACCGCACGATGACCCGGCTGCGCATGGACGCCAACTTCCGCACGGTCAAGGTCGTCGTCGGGCACGCGGTCCGGCTGGGTGCCGCGCTGCCGCGCCGGATCGGGGCCGGGGAGGTCGTCACGATCGGCGTCGGCGACGTCCAGACCATCGCCATGTCCCTGACGATGATCGGGCCGGGCATCGGCTCGGTCGTCGTCTACGTCGTCGTCGCCGGGGTGCTGCTGTCGATCTCGCCGCTGCTCGCGGCGGTCGTGCTGCTGGGCATGCCCGTCATCGCGGTGCTGGTCGGCCCGCTGATGGGCCGGCTCCAGGGCGCCGAGGGCGAGTACCGGGAGCGGCAGGGCGTGCTCACCGCACGCATCGGCGACCTCGCGGGCGGGCTGCGGGTGCTCAACGGGCTCGGCGGCAAAAGCCTGTTCGCTGAGGCGTTCCGCCGCGACTCCCAGCGGCTGCGCGTCCAGGGCTACCGGGTCGGCTCGGTCACCAGCTGGATGCAGGCCCTCGGGGTGGGCCTGCCCACGGTGTTCCTCGCCGTGGTGACCTGGCTGGCGGCCCGGCTCGCCGCCCAGGGTGAACTGACGGTCGGCGAGCTGGTGTCGGTGTACGGCTATGTGGCCGTGCTGGTCGGCCCGGTGGCCTTCCTCGTCGACATGGGCTACCACCTCAGCCGGGGCGTGGTCGCCGCCCGCCGGGTCGTACGGCTGCTGCGCCTGGAGCCCGATCCGGACACCGGTACGGCGGACGCACCCGCCGGGCCCGCGGAACTGTACGACCCCGACTCCGGTGTGCGGGTCGTGCCCGGTCTGCTGACGGCGCTGGCAGGCGCGCGGCCCGCCGACACGGCCGCCGTGATCGACCGGCTGGGCCGGTACGGGCCGACCGACGTCACGTGGGGCGGCGTACGCCTCGACGCCGTCGGGTCGGCGCGGGTTCGGAAGCGGATCCTGGTCGCCGACAACGAGGCGGACCTGTTCGCCGGCAGCCTGCGCGAGCTGGTGGGCGGCCGGGGCACACCGTCCCCCGCGGAGGCCGGCCGGGCGCTGCGGGCGGCTGCCGCCGAGGACATCGTGCAGGGCCTCCCGGAGGGGCTCGACTCCGCGGTGGCCGCGCAGGGCCGCAGTCTCTCCGGGGGCCAGCGCCAGCGCGTACGGCTGGTGCGGGCGCTGCTCGCCGATCCCGAGGTGCTGCTGGCCGTGGAGCCCACCTCGGCGCTCGACGCGCATACGGAGGCGGCGATCGCGCAGCGGCTGCGGCAGGCGCGCGCCGGCCGGACGACCGTCGTGACGAGTTCCTCCCCGCTGCTGCTCGACCACGCCGACCGGGTGGTGTACCTGGTCGACGGGAAGGCCGCGGCCAGCGGCCGGCATCGGGTGCTGCTGGAGACGGAGCCGGGGTACCGGGCGCTGGTGGCGCGCGACGCGGAGGGCACCGAAGACGGTGAAGGCGCCGAGGGCACCGAAGAGACCGCCGGGACCGAGGGCGCCGAGGGGGCCGTGCGATGACGTCGGATGCGAAGGCGGCCGGAGCGGAGGCGGAGGCCGGCGAGGGGCGGCTTCCGGTGGCCACGCGGGCCGATGTGCGACGGGCCACCGGCCGGCTGGTGCGGGCCGACGCGCGGGTCTTCGCCGGCGTCGTGGCGCTCAACGTACTGGCCGCCGCGGCCGGTCTGGCCGGGCCCTGGCTGCTCGGCCGGATCATCGACGAGGTGCGGTCCGGCGGCGGGACGGCGGCGGTGGACCGGCTGGCTCCGGCCATTCTGGT
This sequence comes from Streptomyces sp. ID05-39B, assembly GCF_033794725.1. Classification (NCBI taxonomy): domain Bacteria; kingdom Bacillati; phylum Actinomycetota; class Actinomycetes; order Kitasatosporales; family Streptomycetaceae; genus Streptomyces; species Streptomyces sp. ID05-39B. The sequence goes on from NZ_JARGEF010000042.1 coordinate 24,274, forward strand.
GTGCGCGCTGGCGCAGTTGGTGCTGGCCCGCTGGGCCCGGTACGCGGGGCACCGGTTCGGGGAGCGGACGCTCGCGCGGGTGCGGGAGGGCTTCGTCGAGCGGACGCTGGCGCTGCCCGCGTCGGTCGTGGAGCGGGCCGGCACCGGGGACCTCGCCACGCGCGGCACGGCCGACGTGGCGGCGGTGGGCACGACCCTGCGGGACGCCGGGCCCGAGCTGCTGGTCTGCGCGGTGCAGGCGCTGTTCCTGCTGGGCGCCGTCTTCGTGATCGACCCCCTGCTCGGCGCGGTGGGGGTGCTCGGGCTGACGCCCGTCTGGTTCGCGCTGCGCTGGTATCTGCGCCGGGCTCGCGCCGGGTACCTCGCCGAGGGGGCGGCCACCTCGGAGGTCGCCGACATCCTCGCGGAGACCGCGGGCGGGGCCCGCACGGTGGAGGCGTTCCGGCTCGGGGAGCGGCGGACGGCGGCGAGCCGGGACGCGCTGGCGGTGTCGCGGCGTACGCGGTTCCACACGCTGTTCCTGCGGAGCGTGTTCTTCCCGGTGGTGGAGGTGTCGTACACGCTGCCCGTGGCGGGGGTGCTGCTGCTGGGCGGGATGCTGCACGCGCGGGGCACGCTGAGCCTGGGGACGGTGGTGGCGGCGGCGCTGTATCTGCGGCAGTTCGCCGATCCGCTCGACCAGATCCTGATGCGCGTCGAGCAGTTCCAGAGCAGCGGTGCCTCGTTCGCGCGGGTGGAGGGGCTGGCCCGCGCCCCGCGGTCCGAGCCGGAGGGCGGGGCGCCGCTCCCGGTGGACGACCGGATCGATGTGCGGGGCGTGCGGTACGCGTACGACCGCGGGGGCGAGGTGCTGCGCGGGGTGGACCTGACCGTGCGGCCGGGTGAGCGGCTCGCGGTGGTCGGCCCGTCGGGTGCGGGCAAGACGACGCTGAGCCGGCTGCTGGCGGGCGTGGACGCGCCGACGGCGGGTTCGGTCACGGTGGGCGGGGTGGCGGTCGCGGACCTGGCTCCGGAGACGCTGCGCCGGCAGGTCGTCCTGGTCACCCAGGAGCATCACGTCTTCCTCGGCACGGTCCGCGACAATCTGCTGATCGCCGAACCGGCCGCCTCGGACGAGGAGTTGTGGGCGGCGCTGGCCGCGGTGGGGGCCGCGGGCTGGGTGCGGGAGCTGCCCGGCGGTCTCGACGCGGAGGTGGGCGCGGACCGCCGCCGTACGGACGGCTCGCAGGCGCAGCAGCTCGCGCTGGCGCGGGTGGTGCTGGCGGACCCGCACACGCTGATCCTGGACGAGGCGACGGCCCTGCTGGACCCGGCGACCGCCCGGCACACCGAGCGGGCGCTGGCGGCCGTACTGCGCGGCCGTACGGTCATCGCCATCGCGCACCGGCTGCACACCGCGCACGACGCGGACCGGGTCGCGGTGATGGAGGGCGGGCGGCTGACGGAACTCGGCACGCACGAGGAGCTGGTGCGGGCGGGCGGGGCGTACGCGTCGCTGTGGGGGACGTGGCACGGGGAGCGTTCGGACCCTCAGGGCGGCCTCCAGTGATCCGATCCGTATATCGAACATGAACTCCCGGACAACGAACCGTTTCCAGCCAACTTTCTGACGCGGTCCTGACAGACAGCGCTGTCGGCTGCCACTCTTCCCACTGCTACTGCACAGCAACCCCACAGCGTCACCCGTTTCTGCGTACGGCCCCAGTTGTGCCCGCGCGGCCCACCCGCCGTGCGGTCTCCCCCCGGCCGCGTGACCCGCGGCCGCGCAGAAGGAGTCAGTGTTGAGCAGCAGTTCCTCTCCTCGCAGACGCACCTCCCACACCCCCTCCCGCAGAGCCGCGGCCCTCGCCCTCGTCGGCGTGTCCGCGCTCATCGCCGCCGCCGTGCAGTCCGGCGCCGCGACGGCCGCCCCGGTGAAGGCACCGCAGGCGGCCGGCCAGGCGATACCGGGCTCCGAATCGGTCCGCCTCACCCCCGCCCAGCGCGCCGAGCTGATCCGCGGCGCGAACGCCGACAAGGCGCAGACGGCGAAGGAACTGGGCCTCGGCGCCCAGGAGGCGCTCGTCGTCCGGGACGTCCTCAAGGACGCCGACGGCACCGTCCACACCCGCTACGAGCGCACCTACGCGGGCCTGCCGGTCCTCGGCGGCGACCTCGTCGTCGAGTCCACCCCGGCCGGCGCGACGACGTCCGTCGTCAAGGCCACCCGCGCCGCCGTCAAGCCGGCCACCACCACGGCCAAGGTGCCCGCGGCGAAGGCCGAGGCACAGGCACTGTCGGCGGCGAAGGCCGAGGACGCAAAGAACCCCGACGTCAACCGCGCGCCCCGCAAGGTGATCTGGGCCGCGAACGGCACGCCGACCGTGGCCTACGAGACGGTCGTCGGCGGGTTCCAGCACGACGGCACCCCGCAGGAACTGCACGTCGTCACGGACGCCACCAGCGGCGCCAAGCTGTACGAGTGGGAGGCCATCGAGACCGGCACCGGCAACACGGTGTACAGCGGTCAGGTCACCATCGGCAGCACGCAGTCCGGGTCGACGTACAACCTCACCGACGCCACCCGCGGCAGCCACAAGACGTACAACCTCAACCGCGGCACCTCCGGCACCGGCACCCTCTTCTCGGGCCCCGACGACGTCTGGGGCAACGGCACCGCGTCGAACCTGGAGTCGGCCGGCGCCGACGCCGCCTACGGCGCCCAGCTGACCTGGGACTACTACAAGAACGTGCACGGGCGCTCCGGCATCCGCGGCGACGGGGTCGGCGCGTACTCCCGCGTCCACTACGGCAACAACTACGTCAACGCGTTCTGGTCGGACAGCTGCTTCTGCATGACGTACGGCGACGGCTCCGGCAACGCCAACCCGCTGACGTCGATCGACGTGGCCGCCCACGAGATGACCCACGGGCTCACCTCCAACACGGCCGGCCTCAACTACAGCGGCGAGTCGGGCGGCCTGAACGAGGCGACCTCGGACATCTTCGGCTCGACCGTCGAGTTCTACGCCAACAACCCCTCCGACGTCGGTGACTACCTCATCGGCGAGGAGATCGACATCAACGGCGACGGCACGCCGCTGCGGTACATGGACAAGCCGAGCAAGGACGGCGCGTCCAAGGACAGCTGGTACTCCGGCATCGGCTCGATCGACGTGCACTACTCATCGGGCCCGGCCAACCACTTCTTCTACCTGCTGAGCGAGGGCAGCGGCGCCAAGACCATCAACGGCGTCTCGTACAACTCGGCCACCTCGGACGGGCTGCCCGTCACCGGCATCGGCCGGGACAAGGCGGAGAAGATCTGGTTCCGCGCGCTCACCACGAAGTTCACCTCGACCACCAACTACGCGGGCGCCCGCACGGGCACCCTCGCGGCGGCCGGTGAGCTGTACGGCACGACGAGCGCCGAGTACACGGCGGTCCAGCACGCGTGGGCGGGCATCGCGGTAGGCGCCCGGCCCGGTGGCGGCGGTGGCGGCACCTCCTTCGAGAGCACCACCGACGTATCGGTTCCGGACAACGGCGCGGCGGTCAACTCGCCGCTCACCGTCTCCGGCCGGACGGGCAACGCGCCGTCGAACCTCGCGGTGGCGGTCGACATCGTCCACACCTACGTCGGTGACCTCCGGGTGCAGCTGGTCGCCCCGGACGGCACGGTGTACACGCTGAAGGCGTACGGCACCGGCGGCAGCTCGGACAACCTGAACACCACCTACACGGTGAACGCGTCCTCCGAAGTCGCCAACGGCGTCTGGAACCTGAGGGTCCAGGACAACGCGGCCCGGGACACGGGCTACATCAACGGCTGGACGCTGACCTTCCCGTAGGTCGCCGCCAGGCCGTGAAGGGGGCCCAAGCGGGCCCACACCCCCACCACAGGACGCCGCTCCGGAGCTTCGGCTCCCGGGGCGGCGTCCTCTTTTTGCCAGTTGATTGCCTTGATTCTGTTGGCCTTTGACCGAGGTCAGGCCCGTTCACACAGCGGAAATGTTCACCGGTTGGTCGATTTTCGGTCAACATCACTTAGGGGTCCTGACATGTACGCGACCTGGATGCCACTCTTCCTGTCACCCGCCGCACAACTGCACCGTCGTCACGGCCGGCCTCCCCACGCCGGCCGGGCACCCCCCACTTCCAAGGAGCTTGTGTGTCCTCCCTCTACGCGCGTCACAAGCGCACCACCCTGGCCATCGCGACCGCCGTCGCCGCCGGAGCGCTCGTCACCACCGGACTCACCTCCGGCTCAGCCGTCGCCCAGACCCCCGCCGACGCGACGGCCGCCAAGCCCCTCGCCGTGCCGACCACGCTCGCCCCGGCCGTCCGCACCGCCCTCATCCAGGACAAGCAGGCCGACGCCGGCGCGACGGCCCAGGAGATAGGCCTCGGCGCCCAGGAGAAGCTGGTCGTCCGCGACGTCGTCAAGGACGCCGACGGCACGGTCCACACCCGCTACGAGCGCACCTACGCGGGCCTGCCGGTCCTCGGCGGCGACCTCGTCGTCCACGAGTCGGGCACCGGCGCGGACCAGGGCGTCACCAAGGCGACGAAGGCCACCATCAAGGTCGCCTCGACCACCCCGGCCGTCCCCACCACCAAGGCCGAGAGCCAGGCGCTCTCGCTGGCGAAAGCGGCCGGCTCCGAGGACACCGAGGCCTCGCAGGCGCCCCGCAAGGTGATCTGGGCGGGCAACGGCAGCAAGCCGGTCCTGGCCTACGAGACCGTCGTCGGCGGCCTCCAGGAGGACGGCACCCCCAACGAGCTGCACGTCATCACCGACGCGGCCACGGGCGCGAAGCTGTACGAGTACCAGGGCATCGAAACCGGCACCGGCAAGAGCCTCTACTCCGGCACGGTCACCATCGGCAGCACCCTGTCGGGTTCCACGTACCAGCTGTACGACACCACCCGCGGCGGCCACAAGACGTACAACAAGGCGCGCAGCACGACCAGTTCGGCGGGCACGCTGTTCACCGACGCCGACAACACCTGGGGCACCGGCGCCGCCTCCAGCTCCAGCACGGACCAGACGGCGGCGGTCGACGCGGCCTACGGCGCCCAGACCACCTGGGACTTCTACAAGAACACCTTCGGCCGCAACGGCATCAAGAACAACGGCGTCGCCGCCTACTCCCGCGTCCACTACGGCAACGCGTACGTCAACGCGTTCTGGGACGACAGCTGCTTCTGCATGACGTACGGCGACGGCACCAGCAACACGCACCCGCTGACCTCGCTCGACGTGGCCGGCCACGAGATGACCCACGGCGTCACCTCCAACACGGCGGGGCTGAACTACAGCGGCGAGTCCGGCGGCCTCAACGAGGCGACCTCCGACATCTTCGGCACGGCGGTCGAGTTCTACGCCGCCAACTCCTCCGACGTCGGCGACTACCTCATCGGCGAGAAGATCAACATCAACGGCGACGGCAGCCCGCTGCGCTACCAGGACAAGCCGAGCAAGGACGGCGCGTCGGCCGACTACTGGTCGTCCTCGCTGAAGAACCTGGACGTCCACTACTCGTCCGGCCCGGCGAACCACTTCTTCTACCTGTTGAGCGAGGGCAGCGGCGCCAAGACCATCAACGGCGTCTCGTACAACTCCCCCACGTCCAACGGCTCGACGGTCACCGGCATCGGCCGCGCCAAGGCGGTCCAGATCTGGTACAAGGCGCTGACCTCGTACATGACCTCGACCACGAACTACGCGGGCGCCCGCACGGCGACCCTGAGCGCCGCGTCCGCGCTCTACGGCTCCACCAGCACGGAGTACAAGGCGGTCGCGGCGGCCTGGACGGCGGTCAACGTCGCCTGACGGTGATCTGACGGATGGGGGGCGGCACCCGGGAGGAAGGCATTCCGGGGGCCGCCCTACTCTTGGGTCCCATGTCAGTTGCGGACTTCACGTACGAGGACGTCGGCGCCACGCGCAAGCCCGGCTTCTGCCCGCCCGGCTTCCACGCCCTGCACGTGCGTACGCGCCTCGGCGAGGGCGAGGAGGTCTTCCGACGCGCCGCGGAGGCGGTCCTCACCTGGGAACTGCACCGCGCGCTCGGCGTCGGCATCGAGGCGAGCGCCGACCGCGCCGCCCCCGACGTCGACGTCACGATCACCCTGGCCGGCCTGATAAAGGCCCCCTGCCGCGTGGTCTGGACGGTGGAGGAACACCGCCGCGCCGGCTGGGCGTACGGCACACTTCCCGGCCACCCGGAGTCCGGCGAGGAGTCCTTCGTCGTCGACCGCACGGGCGACGGCACGGTCTGGCTGACGGTCTCCGCCTTCAGCCGCCCCGCCAAGTGGTACGCACGGGCGGGCGGCCCGGCGACCCGGGGGCTGCAGCAGGCGTACGCACGCAGGTGCGGGACGGTGCTGCGGGGGCTGGCGACGGCGGGGGTGAAGGAGTAGTCGAAACGGGCGCCCGGCGAGTCATCCAACACATTCGACCGCACCGATCGCTCTGTGCGACCTCACCGAGCGGGAAGCGCGGTACTCGGGACGCTCCACGAGTACCGCGCCGGGACTCGACTGTCGGCCCGACACGACCGGCCCACCCGGGCGTCACCGATCTCGGTGGCCGTCACCGATCTCGGTGGCCGTCACCGATCTCGGTGGGCGAGACTCAGGCCGGGCGTTTCCGCAGTGTTGAAGTTGATGAACCCGGCCACCTCGACGGCGCTCGCACCGACCAGCGGGCTGTCCGCCCCCTGAAGGGCGATCTCCGGGAGCCGGTGGGCTTGCTCGGGGCTCGCGACGACCATAGCCCACGCGGCGTTGAAACGGTCAGGACGCCGGGGTTTCTCCTCCGCCGCGAGCACCCTGACACCTTCCTCGTGTTCAGACAGCCCCAGCGCTCCCAGCTCACGCAGCGCCTCCGGGGCGAACCCTCGTGCAGCCACCACGCACCAGCCGGACGGCTCCGTCCTGCCCACCGCCTCCACGAGGCTCCGCTCGCTGCCGGGGCCCAGGAGAGTGATGTCCGGCAGCACCAGGGCGACCCGTCCCTCGGCGAGCGGCAGTGCGGTGCGGATGGCCCCGCTGAGGCTGTCCTCGAAGGAATCGTCCTGGTACACGAAGACCATGTCCAAGTCCCGTGTGTAGCCGGCGAGATGGCCGACCACGTCCAGCTTGTGCGTCCTGAAGGCGACCACCACCCGGACGCTCAGTCCCGACCTGGCGAGTTCGACGACCGTCTCCAGGCTCCGGTCGATCACGGAGACACCGGGCGCCAGGCAATGCAACTCTTTGGAGTACGGGGCGCCGAAGCGAACACCGAAGCCCGCGCACGGGAGAATGACGGTGACATCGGGGGATGACTTACTCACTCATGGCCTCCCGGTCGGCGGTGTCGCTTCAGCGCAGTTCGGCCTCGATCAGATCGGCGGCCCGGCCCGCCCCGCCCTCCTGGACCATTCGCTCCTTGAGCCGGCTCAGGCGATCGGCGACCTCAGGGTCGTCGACCAGCCCCGTCACCGCTGTGCGCAGCGCCTTGGCGGTCACTTCCTCGGCCGGGATCTCGCGGGCCACGCCGAGTTCCCGCAGCGTCTGCGAGTTGAGGAACTGATCGGCGCCCCTGGGAATGGTGACCATGGGCACCTCGCAGTCCAGTGCCTCCAGGACGGCTCCCATGCCTCCGCGGCTGATGAGAGCGTCCGCCTGGCGCAGGATGGCCAGTTGGGGAATCCGGCCGTGCACCTCGATGTTGGCCGGCACCGGGCCCAGAGCCGCCCGGTCGGAGTCCCGCCAGACGTGCAGCACCACGTGCCAGCCGGGCAGGTTCCCGAACGCCTCGACGCAGTTGTCGAAGAAGCCGGGCTCGTCCGAGTACGAGGTGCCGAGGGTGATGAGCAGGAGCCGGTCGGTCGGGGCCGTCGCCGGTGGACGCTGCCACCCTCCCTGGTGGGACCGGTCTCCCAGGCACGCCCCCACGAACGTGTGGACGGCGGGATCGATCCTGTCGGCGTACGGCTGGAGGAATCTCGGGATGAGGCCGAGGGAGCGGTCCGGTCTGTTGGCGAAGGTGTAGACGTCCATGTCGGCGAAGCCCTGCTGGTCGAGCCAGTGGCGATAGCGCCGCTCATGCGCCTCGTGGCGGGGGTCGGGCGAGTACTGGGCGGCCTCGGCCCGCTGTTCCTCCGTGGGCTCCCAGTCCGACATCTGGGCCAGCATCACTGCGGGCACACCCCACCGGCGGGCCAGGATGCGCGCGTAGGGGGTGAGCCAGTCGTACAGGACGAGGTCGGGCGGGTCGTCGTCCGCGTAGGCGGCGGCGAGCTGCGGGAGGGCCTGCATGCTGTCCGTCAGGCCGGCCTCCATGCAGCCGATGGGCCCCTTTTTCAGCCAGTCCCCGGTGTCCATACCCAATGTGCAGTGGTAGGGCTTGGGTTCCGCTCCCACGGAGGAAGCGATGTCCGCGTATTTTTCGGGGATGGCATAAGTGACTCGGTGCCCACGAGCGGCGAGCTCTCTGATGACTTCCAGGCTTGTGTAAATGTGACCAGGCGCCGACGCATTGACCATCGCAATACGGGCAGGCCTTCCCCACCGCGAGAAATGCATGCCGACATGCTAATCAGCAGTACGTCTCGGCGGCAAGAGCGCCTCTCCATCAATCGGCCTGCTCTGCACGCCAGTTGAGCAGCGGCCGACTGCGTCGAATAAGTTCGACAGGGACGGCGCTCGGGGACTGCTGTTAGCATCTCCGATTGGCATCGTGAATCAGAGGGCGGAGCGTGATGGGAACCGGGGACGCACTGATATCTGCCCAGGGCCTGATGAAGTGTTATGGCGATTCCACAGTGGTCGACAACATCCACTTTGAAGTCCGGACCGGCGAGGTCTTCTCACTGCTGGGGCCGAACGGCGCCGGAAAAAGTACCACTATGCGCATGCTGAGCGGCACTTCCACGCCGTCCGGGGGAAGCCTGCGCATCCTCGGTATGAATCCCGTGAAGGACGGTCCCGCCATCCGGGCACGGTTGGGCGTGGTGCCGCAGAAGGACAATCTCGACCGCGAACTGACGGTTCTGGAGAATCTGACGACGTACGCCCGCCTCTTCGGGCTGAGCCGAAAAGCCGCCCGGGAACGCTCCATCGAACTCCTGGAGTTCGTCCAGCTCACCGACCGGGCGAAAGACCTCCTCGACTCGCTGTCGGGCGGCATGCTGCGCCGGCTCACCATCGCCCGCGCGCTGGTGAACAAGCCGGACATCATCCTGCTGGACGAGCCCACGACCGGGCTGGACCCCCAGGCCCGCCATCTGCTGTGGGACCGGCTGCGGGAGTTGAGGCGGAACGGCGCGACCGTGGTTCTCACCACCCACTACATGGACGAGGCCGAGCAACTGAGCGACCGGATCACGATCGTGGACGAGGGGCGGATCGTCGCCATGGGCACGCCCGCCCAGTTGCTGCGGACCCACGGCACGCCCGAAGTCGTCGAACTGCGTTACGACGACGGCTGTGATCCCTCGCAACTGCCCGCACTCCAGTCGCTGGCGGAGCGGGTCGAGGTCCTGGGAAGCCGGGTGCTGCTCTACGTGAAGAGCGCCGAGGAGACGGTGGCCGCGGTCCACCGCGCCGGGCTCCGGCCGAGCGGGACACTCGAGCGCAGATGCACCCTGGAGGACGTCTTCCTGCGCCTGACCGGGCGCTCACTGGTGGAGTAGCGACGATGCTGAACGGCACCCTGCGCGTCGCGCGTTTCCACCTCACCCTCTATCGCAGGACCTGGCGGACCACCACCTTCACCGGCTTCCTCATGCCGCTGCTGTACCTGGGCGTCGTCGGCATCGGAGCGGGCAGCTATGTGGAGAACGACGTCGAGGGCTTCTCCTACGTCCAGTTCCTGGCGCCCGCGCTCCTGGCCGTCGTCGCCTTCCAAACGGCCGCGGAGGAGGCGGGTTTCCCGCTCTACGCCGCGATCCGGCTGACCCACCGGTACCAGCGGCTGCTCACGGCCCCCCTCAGCCTGGGTCAGGTACTGGCCGGCCACCTGTTCTTCATCACCGTCCGCGCGGCCGTGTCGGCCGTGGTCTTCTGCGCCGTTGCAGCTCTGCTGGGCGTGTTCGACAGCGTGCTGTGCCTGCTGCTGGTGCCGGTCGCCATGCTGGTGGCCCTGTCGGCGGCGGCTCCCCTCTTCGCCTTCACCGGGCGGCTGACCAGTTCGGCCAACCTCATGACCGTGTCCCGTCTGGTGGTCCTGCCGCTGTCGATGTTCTCCGGGGTGTTCTTCCCCGTCGGAGACCTGCCGACGGCCGTGCAGCCACTGATACGGATCTCTCCCTTGTGGCACGGAGTCGAGCTCTGCCGCGGCCTCTCCGGCGCGTTCATGGCCGGCTCGGGCTCCGGTACGACCCCGCTGTCCCTCGCCGGCCATCTGGGGGTCCTGCTGCTGTGGGTGGCGGTCGGCTTCACCCTGACGCGGTGGGTGTTCAGGCGCCACCTGTCCGACTGACCGCACACCGTCCAGAATCAGAGGTCGCCGCCCATGCCCACCTTCGCGACAGCGGGCGCGAAACTCCACCGCTCCGGCACGTTCGTGGTGCGGGGCCTGCTGCTGAACCGCCGTGCCTGGCCCAACTTCCTCTCCACGCTCCTGGAGCCGGTGATTCTGCTCCTCGCCCTCGGCATGGGTATGGGCAGACTGATCGGCGAGGTCACCGTCCACGGGCAGATCATGAGCTACGAGCAGTTCGTCGCCCCGGCGATGCTTGCCACGGCCGCGGTCTCCGGTGTGGTCAACGAGACCACCTACTCCTTCTACGCCAAGCTCACCCAGCGCCTGTACGAGGGATACCTGGCCACTCCGCTCACGATCGGCGAGCTGGCCGCGGGCGAGACCGCCTGGGCACTGCTGTGCGGGGGGATCTACTCGTCCGCGTTCCTGGTCTCCCTGGCGGCCCTCGGTTTGGCACCCTCGTGGTGGATTCTCCTGGCGGTGCCGGGTGCCGCACTGATCAGCCTGGCCTTCGCAGCCGTCAGCATGGCCGCGACCACGTTCATGCGCCGTTGGGAGGATTTCGAGCAGGTGAGCATCTGGATGCTCGTGATGACCATGTGCTCGGGAACCGTTTTCCCCCTGGAGACCTACCCGGGCTGGGGGCAGGAGATCGTACGGCTCACTCCTCTCTACCAGGGCGTGGAGCTGCTGCGGGACCTGTCCGTCGGCCGCCTCACCTCGGGGACGGCGGGCCATGTCTGCTATCTGCTGGCCATGTCCGTGGCCGGATTCATGCTCGCTCGGCGCCGGCTGAACCGATTGCTGGCCGATTGATCTTTCCGAGAACCCGAGGCGGGCTCGGCGCACTAGGGTGCTTCGTCTGGATCAGGTCGGAGCAGAGAGCGGGGTCTGATGCCGGGGGTACCTCCCACGCCTTTCGGGCAGTGGGGAAGAGCGACGACAACGCGGCCGGTGCGGTGCCCGACCCCGCGAGCCCGGCGTGATCCAGACGAGAGCCCCAGCCTGGCGCCCGCGGGGCGGAGCGTCGTCCGGAGCACACGGACTGCGCTTGCGGTCCGCCCACGCGGCAGTGGCGAGGAAGACCTTCGCGACGCCGTCGAGCCCGTGGAGCCGCCTGTCCGAGCTGAGCCGACCCGGCTCCTGAACGAAGGACGTCCTCATGCCGATGCTGGAGCGTTCGGGCCCTCTGCAGTCGGGGCTGTGCCAGGTGGAATGGATCCACACGGTGTGCGAGGGATCGGAGCCGTTCGGAGGTCCGATCGTCGACGTGGAACTTCCCGACTCACTCGGCGAGCGGCAGATCGAGGAGGCTGTCAGCCTCCTTGTCGCCCGCCACGAGGTTCTGCGCACCACCTTCGCCCGGGACGAGAGCGGTCATGCGGTGCAGCAGGTGTGGCACCCGGAGCTGGTGCGCCTTCACCCGTCGGACGACTCACTGCGGGCGCCGTTCCGCATCGAGCAGGAGTGGCCCGTCAGGGCCGCCGTCACGCAACGAGGCGACGGCAAACGGCAGTTGACCTTGGTGATGGCCCATATCGCAGTCGACGCCTGGTCGATGGACATCCTGCTGCGGGATCTGCGGACGATCCTGGACGCGATCGCGTGCGGTGAGCCGCCGGAGCTGCCTGCCGTGGTCCACCACCCCGTCGATCAGGCGCGACTGGAACGATCGGAGCGGCTGAGAGCCGTCCGGGCGCGGAATCTGCGCTTCTGGGAAGAAGAGTTCCGGCACGTTCCGAGTGGCCCGTTCGCCGTCCCGGTGATCCCACCGGAGGTCGGGTACCACCACGTCCGCCTGGACTCCTGGGCGCTGGGCCCCGCGCTCACCCGCGTCGGTCGGCGGCTTTCGGCTTCCTCCGCCTTCCTCGCGGCAGTGGGCCTGGCCGTGTCCGCGGTGTCCGGGCAGGACCGCATCGCGCTCGCCACCTCGTGGTCGTCCCGGGCGAGTCGGGCCACTCGGCAGATGATGGGTTCCGTCATGAGGGACCTCGTTGTGGCCATCGGCGTTCCCCGTGACGGCCGGTTCCAGGACCTGGCCGGGGCAGCGATGCACGCCAGTCTGCGGGCCGCGAGACGAAGCGACTGCGACGTACTGGAGCTGCTGGAAGCCGAGGCAAGGGCAGGACGTCACAGAGGGGCGCGCACGCATCCAGGCGTCTTCGTCAACTTCCACTACAGGGCGCAGGCGGAGAGCGCGGACGGCGACGGCGACTCCTCGGCCGACCTCGCCCCGCTGCTCGCCCGCGGCCGCACGGAGCACACGCATCTGCCCCCGGTGCCTTTCGACAACGGCCCGCACCTCCTGTACATGTCGGCGGCTCCCGGCCCCGAGGGCCGTCCGCAGTTGTTCCTCTCCGCCAACGACGCCGTGCTGGACGCGGAGGGCGCCCTCGACCTGATGCTGCGGGTCGAGCGCATCCTGGTCCGATTCGCCGACGATCCCCATCTGGCCTGCGCGGAGTTCCTGCCGGACCCCGGCTTGCGGGACGGGGTCCGGGACGGGGTCCGAGACGGCGTCCGGGACGCGCGGTGGGTGACGGTCGACGGGTCGTGGGCCGATCTGCGCCTGATCGAGACGGCTCTGCGGGAACACCCGGGCGTCACCGGTGCTCGGGCCTTCGCCGACGACGACGGCTCGCTTCGCGCTGCGGTCACCGTCGAGGGCTCGGACACCGATGCCCTCGCACTGCGCCGGTTCCTGCTCAACAAGGTGGGGCCGCGGCACGCCCTGGTCGTCCCGGACCGCTTCCTGATCAACGGCAAGCTCGCCGGGACCGGCTCCGGGTCCGAGCCCTGCTCCGCCCGCCCCGCCCGCCCCGCCGCGGGCCGGGAACAGGCCCTGCACGATGCCGTGATCCGGGCATGCGGCCTGGAAGCGGTGAGTATGCACGACGGGTACGTGGAGGCGGGCGGACGCCTGGCGTGCGTACCCAAGGTGCTGGAACTGCTCGAGCGACAGGGGCTCACCGGGCTGCGGTTCAACGACTTCCGACTACCCTGCGACCTTTCCGCGCTGGCGGCGCGCCTGCGCTCGCAGGACGCCGCATCGCGGGCACGCCCGCGCCGCTGATCAGGCGGCGCTCATCGGGCCCGGGGAGCCTTCCGGTAGAGCGCCTGGTCCAGGACGAGAAAGTCCAGGTCCATGGAACGGAACGCCGCGAGGGCGTCCGTGGCACCGTTGACGATGGGCTCGCCCCTGTCGTTGAAGGACGTGTTGAGGAGGACGGGGGGCGCTCCACGGCCGGCGAGCCCTTCCAGTACCGCCTCGACCGCCGGAGCCGCACCGGGAGCCAGGACCTGCGGGCGGGTGGTGCCGTCGACGTGCACGACACCGGGAGCGGCCCGCCGGGCCTCGTCGGTCACACGGGCGGCGCCGAGCATGTAACGGCTGAGGTGCTCCTGCCGCTCCCACAGCCTGCCTCCGTACTCCGCGAACGTGACGCCGGCGAACGGGCGCCACCGTTCGCGGTGCTTGATCCGGTTGACTCGGGCGTGTACCTCCGCCGTGTCCGGCACCGCGAGGATCGAGCGGTGACACAGGGCGCGCGGGCCGATCTCGGCCCTTCCCTGGGCGACCGCGCCGACCTGTCCGTCGAGCAGGAGCTCCGTGACCTGGTCCGCGTCGAAGTCGGTGCGCAGCAGACCGGCCGTCTCCGGGTGCGTGACGCCGTGTGCCCGGACGTCTTCACCCAGATAGGGGCTCATGGCCTCGCCCGGCCGCTTCGGGGGGCACACCGTCCACGCGGCTCCCAGTGCCACACCGGCGTCGTGCGGGACGGGCGGGACGAACACGGTCCCCGGCAGTACGCCGTTGGCGCTGCAGTTGAGCGCCACGCCTCCCGCCAGGCAGAGTTCCTCCACCCCTGCCAGTTGTCTGGTCGTGGCGGCGAGGGACGTCACCGCGTCCTCGATCAGGCGCTGTGCGGTGTAGGCGACGAGCACGGCTGCCGGGTCCTCGGTCAGCCGGTGCACCGGGACGGCGGGTCCATCGGCCCCGGCGAGCTTGGTGTAGAGGTCGCGCCAGGCGGCCACCGTGGCACCGTAGTGGCGCCCGATCTCGTCGATCGTCGCCTGTCCGTGGTTCTCCGGCAGCGGAGGGACCGCCAGCCGGAGGTCACCGCCGTCGGTGTCGACCAGTGTCTCCACCGAGAGCCCCTGGGCCCGTCCGTAGGCGGCCAGCCCCATGGTCTTGCCGGCGTTCAGATGGTGGAAGCCGAGCCACTCGGAGGCGCCGTCGTACGCATACCCCAGGGAGGCCGTGCGCGGCCAGCCCCGCTTGAGTTCGGGCGCACGGCCGTAGGAGAAGGACCAGATGCTGGTCGACTCGTTCTCACCGTTTCCGTCGATGACCAGTACGCCTGCCTCGGAGAACGGTGAGGCGTAGAAGGCCGACGCGGCATGTGCCTCATGGTGGGGGATGCGGACGATCTCGGGCAGCCGTCCCGGGAAGTCGAAGCCGGTGGCGTGCGTGGCCAGCTCGCGCTCGTCCGCGAAGAACCCGGGGAACATCTGGTCGATGTTCCAGCCGATGGCGATCACGTCGATGTCGTCGATGGTGATTCCCGCCTGGTCGAGGCAGAACCGCGCCGCGCCGACGGGCTTGTTGAAGCCATCACCGATCGCATGGCGGACTCTGTTGTGACGCTCCTGCTCGGAGTAGGCGATGACGTTTCCGTCGCCGTCCACGAGGCAGGCGGCGGCGTCGTGCCACCCGGCGGGCGGGGCGTTCACACCAAGGATCCACATCTGGGTTCTCCCATGGCTCGTCGGGCGGAATCGGGTGGTGGTCACGGGTCGCGGGAACCGGAGCTCTTCGCTCATTCCCGGGCGAGCGCTTGGCTCGGCGCTTGGCGCGACGTTCGCAGCAGCGGAAGCGTGCGCAGGCTGCACGGCCGCAGGAAGTCACCGGCGACGAAGCCCTCCACCCCCTGCTGCCGCAGTCGGGCGAGAACCACGGGCACACGCCTCAGCAGGCCGCCTGCCTCCACATAGCTCAGGGACATGTCCACGTCGCCGAGTTGGTTGGCCGCCCGCACCGATTCCCGCACGGCTCGTTCCGCTGTGTTCTCCCCGGCCTCCGGGGCGATCCACCCTTCGGACTCGGCGTCCTCCGACACGACGACGCGCTCGGGCACCACCACGGCGTGCCGGAAGTCCAGGTGCGCCAGGAGGAACTCGCGGAGTTCGGCGGGCGACGGGCCCTCGGGACGGGTGACGACGTACGCGACCGTCGTTCCGTCCGGTTCCAGCCGCGTGCTCGCGGAGGCGACCCCGTCATGCCTGCGCAGTATCTCCTCGGTGAGCCCGCGGTGGAACCACGACCCCTCGACCGAGATCCAGTCCTCGCCGACCAGCCGTGGCCTCAGACCGCTCACTCGCTGTGCCTCGGCCATGGACAGGTCGTCGGCCAGGGCGAGTTCGACGAGCATCGCCTCGATGCCCCGGGCGACGGAGACGACCTCGGACTCGGTGAGGACCGCCTGGTTCGCCGCGAGAAAGATCTCCGGACGGCCACCCTCGCCATGGGCGAGGGACATGTACAGGTTGAAGTCGTCGTAGTGTTCCTCGGCTCCTGTCTCGGCCGTCACCGAACTGTCGCGGAGCAGGCCGCGCAGACCGGCGGCGTCCGGCTCGGGCGCTGTGCGGGGCCACGCCGGGTCCGGGCCGAGTCCGAGGTTCACGAAGACAGCGGATCGGCGCCACGCGCCGCGCCGACGGTTGATCAAGGAGTCGGCCTCGATGAGGCCGTAGACATCGTATTGGCTGTGCCGCGCGCATAAACGCATCGCCTCATCGGTCCTGTGGACGGCCTGGACGAAGGAGGGGGCGTCCGACAGGTCGATGTTCAGGATGATGTCCCGCATCACCGACGCTACGAGTCTCCTCGTGCGCTCGGGCTCGCGTGCGGGCCAGGTGCACGAGAGGGGTATGACGGGCTGCCGGCAGATCGTGGCGAGGCAGATGGCCAGCGCCGTGAGGAGTACCGGTTCCAGCGGCGGACGGTGCCCCCGGTGAAGGAGGGGGAGGGCCTCCCCGAGCGCCGGCGACGCCAGGCCCACCCTTGTGTAGCGGACCCGTTCCGGGATGACGGCGGTGGGGAAGATGCCGGCCGGCGCGGCGGAGATGACGCTCCGCCAGTGATCGAGACAGCCACCGTCGTCGGCGCCCGCTTCCGCGAGGGCGTGATCGAGCGGCTGGCACACGACGGGAGGAAGCACCACGGGTCGACCTGACGCTGCCGCCGACAGGGCCTCGGTGAGTTCTTCGCGAAGGACCTCCTGGCCCCGGTAGTCGATCGCGATGTGGGCCAGCACCAACAGGAGTTGGCGCTGCCCCGCGTCCCGCAGGATCACAGCGGCGCGCAACGGCGTCACGGTGAACACGTCGAACGGGGCGTCGCAGAAGGCGTTCAGTTCGGCGGTCCGAGGGCGAGCACCGGAGAGGTCGAACCGCTGCAAGGGAACAGGAACCGCAGGCCAGACGGTCTGCACCGGATCGCCCTTGTGGTCGGCGGGGAAGGTGGTTCGCAGCACCTCGTGTCGCTCCACCATGAGGGAGACGGCTCCACCGACCTCCTCCGAGGACAGACCGGCGGGAAGATCCAGCCACAGGCACTGGCGTGGGTGGCGTGCCCGCCCGTGCTTCCGGTAGTAGAGCCACTCCTGCTGGGCTATGCCGTACTGAAGAGGGCCTCGTCGCAGGGGAGTTCCGGCATCCAGTCGCCCACGCTCTGGTCGGGTCATCCCTTGACGGGTGGGCGAGAGTCTTCCTTTGACCTCGGGCGAGGGCACCCGACCGCGCACCGCACCCCGAGACCGGCACTTCTGAACCACACACTTCTTCGGACCATGGGCTCCACATCTCAGCGAGTTGTCGGCGAGTTGTCACGGCCGTGCAAGATCCAGCGCCACGTAGCCTGACACAGGAGCGACGGGCCGACAAGCGCTTTCCCCCGTATCTGACCATGGCTGGCGCCGCCGTGATCGGCATGTGTCCGTGACCGCGTAACCTCCCCTGGAACACGGCGACTTGTGGCGACGAGTCAAGCGAACACGGGGGCAGGACATGGAATACCGGCGTGCGGCGATACCGGCCGTGGCGGGCGGGTTGATGGTGACGCTGCTGCTGTGGTGGGCGGGGGCGAGCGCCGAGGCGCTGCGCCTGGAGGGCGCGAACGACGTTCTCGGCTTCGCGGCCGTCGCCGACCTCCACAGATGGCTGCTGCCCTGGGCGTACGACCCCTCCGGGACCGCGGGCGGCTACGTCGACGGGACCGGCGCCTCCCGCTACCTCGACCTGCACCACACGGCGATCCAGATCCGCTTCGCCGCCGTGTTCGTCCTCTATACGGCCGGGGCCCTCCTCCTTGTCCGGCGACTTCCCGCCGAGCCCGGCCGCCGGACGTGGGCCGCGCTGCTCGCCCTGTGGGCCTGGGGCCTGGTGGCGGCGACCGTGGCGGTGACGGTGTCCGCGCCCTGGCTCATCGCGGCCGGAGGGCACGGTAGTTACCGGTTCCTGCCGCAACTGGCGTCCGCCTCCTCGGCCGGACGGCAGATCGCGGTACCGGTGGCGCTGGTCACGGCGGCATGGACGGTGTTCGTGGCGCGGCTGGCACTGAAGGACACCGAGCCGCAGCCGCGAGAGAACGTTCCGGCGCGGCCGGCCGTGCTGGCCGCCACCGCCGGAACCGCGGTGGTCTCCATCTCCCTGATCGTCCTGTCGTACCACTCGAACGCCGCCAGCCTCCAGACGGCCTTCACGGGCAACGGGCGGTTCGGCGAACCGGGTGACCTGCTGCGCCAGTGGCTGCTGCTCGGCGCGTGGTCCGGCCCGGCCGGCGCCCCGCTCGGCGACTGGCTCCTGTACCGCCTCGGAGACGTCCTCCTCCTCGCCGTGGTCTGGTGCACCCTGCGCTGGCTGCCCGGCCTCCTCACCCGCGTGTCCGTCCCGGCGATGGCGGCGGGCGGAGTCTGCGCGACCGTCCTCGGCCTGCTGGCCGCGCAGTCACTGCGCATGGCCCAGGACGGGACGGGGACGAGTTCAGGACTGCTGTACGTGGCGTCGGGCCTCGGCGAGGGGGTGACGGCGGCACTG
This sequence comes from Streptomyces sp. ID05-39B, assembly GCF_033794725.1. Taxonomy (NCBI): domain Bacteria; kingdom Bacillati; phylum Actinomycetota; class Actinomycetes; order Kitasatosporales; family Streptomycetaceae; genus Streptomyces; species Streptomyces sp. ID05-39B. The sequence goes on from NZ_JARGEF010000042.1 coordinate 42,827, forward strand.
CTGTGGGGCGCCCTCGCGGGGGTGGCGGCGACAGTGACGCTGCGGGCGG